>JAUMXJ010000048.1 GCA_030529205.1 Bacillota bacterium
TTGAAAAAGGACTTCTCGAATCCATCGAGGAAGGTGTGCTTGCGGGTTGTCCTGTTGTAAACATCAAGGCGACTCTGCTGGACGGAAGTTATCATGATGTCGACTCTTCGGAAATGGCGTTCAAAATTGCGGCGCATCTGGCGTTCAAGAAGGGGATGGAGGAGTCCAAACCGGTTCTTCTCGAGCCGATTATGAAAGTAGAAATCTTCATTCCGGAAGACTACATGGGCGAAATCATGGGCGATATGAACCGCAGACGCGGCAGAATCCTCGGTATGGAACCGGAGGGATACTATCAGAAAGTTATGGCGGAAGCACCGCAGGCGGAGATGTTCTCCTATGCGACAGATCTTCGCTCGATGACTCAGGCGAGAGGATACTTCACCATGGCTGTGGATCGCTATGAAGAGGTTCCGCCTCATATTTCCGACAAAGTTGTCGAAACTCTCAGAGCGGAAAAAGAGAAGGCATAGTACGGAACAATCTGATAAAATATGATTCGGTGAAAGACACCGATTTGATACGGAGACTGTCGCATCCATTGCGGCAGTCTTTTGTCTGATTCAATTTGCTTCATGCAAAGAGGAGGAATTTTGAAAAAATTGATGATACTCGGGACGGCGTCATCCGTCGGGAAAAGCATTATGGTCGCGGGAATCCTGCGCGCGCTCTCCAATCGAGGGTTGCGCGTAGCGCCTTTCAAATCCCAAAACATGTCGCGTTTTTCGAAGAAGATTGACGGGCTGGAAATGAGTCTCGCACAGGCATTTCAGGCGAAGGCCGCACGGCAGAGGCCGCATGTCGACATGAACCCCATCCTTCTTAAGCCGAAGACGGACAACGGCAGCGAAGTGATCCTGCGCGGACAAAAAATCGGAGAAATGGACGCCCGCACATATTTCAAAGAAAAAGAGAGGTTGATGCCCTTGGTTTTGGATGCCTTCGAATCGCTCGGCTCCATTGCGGACATCGTCATTATCGAAGGGGCCGGTTCGCCTGCTGAAATCAATCTTCGCTCCATGGATATCGTCAACTTGGGCTTGGCGGATGCCATCGGTGCAAACGCACTGCTCGTGGGCGATGTGGATCGCGGCGGCGTCTTCGCTTCTCTGTTCGGAACGTATTTTATTCTTCCCGAGCGGGATCGTCGCCATATCAAGGGATTTATAATCAATAAATTCAGGGGAGACGTCTCTCTGCTGATGCCCGGAGTAGAGAGCATCTCACAGATGACGGGGCTGAAGAGCTACGGCGTGATGCCGTACCTGCGCGATATGCTGGTCGATGACGAAGATTCCGCCGGGGATAAGAAGCTCGGTGAAAAGCGCATGGCGGATTATCCGAAAGAGCAACACGAAAGACTGTTGGATGACGAGTTTAATCGTTTGGCTGATGCGGTAGAAAAAAATCTCGATGTGGACGGCTTATTGGAGTTGCTCTCGTAGGCGTTTTTATAGAGATATGACGATTCCGATTCCCGCCGCAAGCATTAAGAATGCGGACAATATCATCACGCGGACACTGTCCGTTACGATTTTTGCGTTCAGCGGAACAAGTGCATCTCCGATATAGGGCTTGTTCACCGTTTTTCCGAAGTATGGCACCGGTCCGCAGATTTGGACACCGAAAATACCGGCAAAAGCCGACATCGGATGAGCGGAGTTCGGGCTGGCGTGTTTGGTACGGTCGCGCAGATAAATCTTGATCCCGTTCTTCAGATCGTGCACGGAACGTCGATACAGTGCGCCCGCCAGCAGGATGACAATCACGGACACCCTCGCCGGAATAAAGTTCAGACAATCGTCAAGTCTTGCGGAAATCCTGCCGATTTTGACAAACCGATCGTTTTTATAGCCAACCATCGAGTCGCAGGTACTCACCGCCTTATAAATCAGCGCCGCTTCCGCACTGAACCCGAGCGGTGCAAAGACAATCATATAGAACAGAGGTGCAAGGACACCGTCCACAGAGTTTTCGCTTGTTGTTTCGAACAGGGTCGAAAGGATACCTCGTTCATCCAGGGCATCGGTATCACGGCTGCAAAGCATGGAGAGCGCCCGTCTGCGTTGATTGAGATTGGGAACTTTCAATACTTTTAGAACTTCATCTGCAAGGGAGCGCGTCGCCAGTGAAGTATAGAGAATGTAGACTGTGACGGTTTCCGGAACGGGGCTCGGCAACAATCGGACCGCCCACATAAAAACGAGACACAGCGCAATCAGGCTCACCGGGTAGAGCGCACCGGCGAGAACTTTCCACCTTGCTCTTTCGGTCAAGGGATGCCATATTTCGATGATGCGACCCATTAAGCGAACCGGATGGTATAAAAAATGCGGATCGCCGAGGAACAAGTCCAGGACAAATGCCATGCAGATCATATTTATCATACAAGTATCATATCAAAGACGAGAGGCGTCTAGAAGCTTTTTTTGATATCGGACACCTTGATATCGGCATATACTTGATAGATTTGACCGACAATCTTATAATTGTAGCGAATCACAAAACAGAAAAATGACGGAGAATGAAAAAGAGGTACTATGCGATTTCACGGCGGGATGCATCCTGATCAATACCTGGATTTCAGTGTCAATGTGCCTGTAAGGCCGTTGACGGAGGAGGCGCGGCAACATATCGGCGCCGCCCTGGAGCGTGTGCACTTGTATCCGAGTATTGACAATGCCGCATTGTCACGCAGACTGAGTCATGTGCTCGGCGCATCCGCTGTCCTCGGTGCGGGCGCCACGCAGCTGATTTATGCAGTCGGTCGCGTCCTGATCGGAAAGAGAGTGCTGATTTTGGAGCCCGCCTTTACCGAATATGAAGCCGCGTTAAAACGTTCCGACATCTGTCACTGCAATATGATTGCGGAGGGGTTCGCGGAGTGGGGAAAAATTCCCAATTACGATCAAATTGTGGATGAAATCCGCAGGCATCGGGCGGACGCGGTTTTTTTGTGCAATCCGAATAACCCTGTCGGTTCTTATTCTGACGATCTTGTGGAAATTCTTTTGGAGCGGACGGATGCTCTCTTGGTTTTGGACGAAAGTTTTATCGATTTTGTCGACGAGATTCGTCTTTCTTCTCACAATCAAAAAATGGCGGATTTGATTGCGCGTCATCGGGACCGTTTGATAGTGATTCGCTCCATGACCAAGGCGTTTTCCGTACCGGGCATTCGGATCGGCTATGTATTGACTTCGGAATCTCTTTCATGCGAAATCATCGCGGAAATGGAACCTTGGTCGGTCAGTTGTGTGGGCAGCGCGTTTGTGGAGTACATCCTCGATGCGAACAAAATCGAACACAGCGGTGTCAATACATATCGCGAAGAGCGCGAGCGTATGATTCGGAAGATCGAAGAAGCGGGATTTCCCTGTAATCATTCTTCTTGCGTCAACTATTTTCTTATGAAGAGCAGAGCCGGTTTAAACGAGCGATTGCACGCACATGGCCTCAATATCAGGACATGCAAAGATTTTATGTTTCTCGGAGAAGAATATTACCGGATCAATGTACGTTCATACTCCGACAATGAGAGACTGTTGGAGACACTGAAAAAAACGGAGTTTACAGCTTTTACAAGGGAGGAATCATGATACTGGTAACCGGCGGAGTTCGCTCCGGAAAATCCGAGTTCGCGGAGAATTACGCAAGAGAATACATGCTGAAACATGCATACGCTCCCGAACAGATGTGTTATATCGCAACGTCCAAGCGCGATTTCGGGATGCAGGCGCGGATAGAAGCACATCAAGCCCGCAGGCCCGCGGAATGGAGGACGCTTGAAAAGTATCGTGATTTTGTCGTGGAAGACTTTGATCATACGAAGGTTGCCATCCTGGACTGTGCCGGGGTTATGGCGACAAATTTGATGTTTGATCTGCCCGGTCTTGAACATCTCAGCGAAGGCGAGCTGTATGCCGATGTGTGGAGAGAGTTTGCATCTCTCTTACGCGCTGCGCGGGCTGCCGGCATCGAGCTGGTGATTGTCAGCAATGAAGTGGGATGGGGACTGGTCTCCGAGCATCGGGTGGGCAATCAGTTTCGCGATCTGCTAGGCGCGGTAAATAAGGAAATTGCGAGACATGCGCAGAAGGTTTTCCTGCTTGTCTCGGGGATTCCGCTTTGTATCAGGGAGCGGGAGGATGATGGGGGAGAAAACGAATGGAATATGTAAAAGGCTTCTTGATTCTGATTGCATATTTTACCAGAATCCCGATCGGCTCGCTGGTCGAGTTTCATGAATCGCGATTTCGCAAGGGTATTTCTCTGTTTCCTCTGCTGGGGCTAGTCTTTTTTGGTATTTTGCTTATCCTTTCATGGGCGCTGTCCTACTTGCACACAGATTCCGCAATCCTGGGTTCTTCCCTGATTATGGTGATGTACATGTTGTTGAGCGGCGGAATCCATATAGACGGTTTGGCGGATTCCTTTGACGGATTTTTCTCGGGCCGTGAAAAAGAGAAAATATTTGCCATTATGAGCGATCCTCATATCGGAACATTTGGAGTCCTCGGAATCATTATGGTATACCTGATCAATATCGGAGCACTCTCCGGCATGATCATTCCGGAAATCCTCATTTTTCCCTATATTGCCAGAATACACGCTTATTTTGTCGCCTCTTTTTTGCCTTATGCGAAGGAAAGCGGCATGGGAAAGACATTTGTCGATTCCGCCGATATTCGGGTTGCGCTTGCACACTACATAGTCTTCGGTGTAGTGACCGGACTGTTTTTCGACGTCGGAATGTATGGGACGATTTTGACTTCTGCAGGTCTTTCCCTCGTGTTTGCCATTACTGCGGCAGGGCTGTCCTACCGAAAAATCGGAGGCTTGACGGGGGACAGCATGGGGATGATGATCGAACTGTCTCAGACCGGATATATGCTTTCCTTCCACATTTTGTATCATTCGTACCTGTTCCGATGACGGCGGATGAGGAGGACGCCGAAAGACGATGTGTTTTTTCGTGTATTCTCTGATAAAATAATACCGAGGTTAAATTTTGAACAGTGCTGTGAAACTATACGTGAACTTTATCAAGACGATGAAAGTTCCGCTGAGATATTATTTTAGTGCCATTTTTTTTGCCGCTTTTGCCAATGGAACATACAATGTCCTTTTCCGTATTTATATGAAAAATCTCGGATTGGACGAAACCGTGATCGGTTCCGTCATATCGGTCCTCACAATCGGAACGGCAATCGGCGCTTTTTTCGGCGCCATGCTGACGCTTCGATTGGGGAAAAAATGGGCATTGATTTCCGGGCAGGCTTTGGTCTTCGTCTCCGCACTGCTCATGGTAAACCTGCCTATAATTCCGGTTATTTATCTGTGTAATCTGTTCTTCGGTCTTGGCTTTTCCGTCATCAATGTGGTCAACAATCCGATTATATTTCAAAACACATCCGAAAAAGAGAGAATTACGGGGTTCAGCCTCGGGTTCATGATCAACAATCTGGCGGCCATGTCCGCAAGTTTTTTGAGCGGGAATCTCTCTACCATGTTGACCGCACATTATGGGAGCATACAGGCAAACCGGCTGACGCTCAATATGTTTGCCTGTGCGTTTGTCATCGCCGTCGTCCTTTTCGCCAAGTTTTTTTCTTCCGATGACGGCGTCCGGGACGAGGATAAAGTCGAAAAACAGGATCAGAAGCATCTGTTCAGTGCATCTTTCCGCCATTACAAAGAGCTTTTTCGCGGCAGAACGGTGCTGTATATGCTGCAGACCAGCTGTATCGGATTCGGTGCCGGTTTGGTCGTGCCGTTTTTTCCGATTTACATCAAACATGTGCTGGAGGTCGGAGACGGCATTGTGGGAAATATTATGGCGGCAACTCAGGTCGGTATGGCGCTCGGGGGTCTCATGGTGCCGCTTCTCGCAAAAAAATTCGGCAGCATTAAGACCGTAATCGCCTGTCAGCTTATATCCATCCCGTTTTTGCTTTCGATTTCCATGCCGATGACCATGTGGACTGTGATGATCTCTTTGTTTATGCGTTCCGCGCTCATGAATATGGCGACTCCGGTGATCGGAAGCCTGGCGATGGAACTTGTGGACAAAGAACTTCAAACATTTATGAGTTCTCTGATTCATCTGACCAATTCAGGGATGCGTGCATTGGGAGCCTTTGTCGGCGGATATATGATGTACAATATCGGCTACAATTCGCCGTACCCGCTTACCATAGCAGCCTATTTAATCGGGACGGCATTGTTCTATATCACTTTTCAAAATAAAACTAGGGGACAACGAACCGGAAACATGTCATAATGAATGTGGATACCGGTCAATTATGAACTTATAAGGAAGGGGAAAATGGGAAAAAGTTATCAGAATCTTTTGAACGAAGTAAGAGGGAAACTCGTTCATTGTAAAGCGTGCCCTGTATGTAACGGCATCGCATGCGGAAACAATATGCCGGGTCCGGGATGTAAGGCTCCGGGAAATGTGGCGGCAAGAAATTACAGCAAGTGGTCGGATATACTCGTCAATATGGACACCATTGCCGAAAACTGCACGCCCTGTACGAAGATTCAGTTTTTCGGCAAAGAGTTTGCTGCACCGATTTTTGCGGCTCCGATCGGAGGGATTCCGATGCACTATAGCGATACCATGGATGATAAGGAATACAACGATATTCTTGCACCTGCCTGCAGGGAGGCGGGTATTTTCGCATTTGTCGGAGACAGCGGAAAATATGAGATTTTCGAACAGATGATGAACAGTGTTAAAATGAGTGACGGCATTGCAATCCCGACAATCAAGCCATGGAATAAAGAAGCGGTTTTTCAGAGGATAGACGATGCGAAAAAAGCGGGTGCTTTTGCCATCAGTATGGATATCGACGGGGCGGGACTCGCTTTTCTGAAAGCGATTAATCCGAATGCCGGCAGCAAGACAGTGGAAGAGCTGAGAGAGATTATCGACTACGCCAAACAGGGTGAAAAATCCCTGCCGTTTATAATCAAAGGCATTATGACCGTCAAAGGTGCACGCAAAGCTGTCGAAGCCGGAGCGGACGGCATTGTGGTGTCGAATCACGGCGGACGGGTACAGGGAGGTCTGCCTTCAACGGCAGAGGTGCTTCCGGAAATTGTAGACGCCGTACACGGAAAGTGTGTCATTATTGTAGACGGGGGATTGCGCAATGGAGTGGATGTCTTTAAAGCGCTTGCACTCGGAGCGAATGCGGTGCTCATCGGAAGACCGTTCGTTCCTGCAGTCTACGCCGGCGGGGCGGTAGGGGTAAAGATCTATATTGACGAAATCACGAAGGAGCTGAAGGATACCATGACAATGTGCGGTGCCGCTTCACTTCATGAAATCAATCGCGCAATGTGCAGATTTTCTTAATGTGTAAAGGAGAAAAGCATATGAAAAAATTGATTAATATGGCGTTTCTGTACGGTTTTCTGGGATTGATTTCCGGAGCATTTTACAGAGAGTTTACAAAGTTCATGGGATATCGCGGAACGACGACACTGAGTGTGCTGCATGTCCATTTGCTGGTGCTGGGCTTTACGCTTTTTCTGATTCTTGCGTTGTTTGCCGGAAGAAGCGACTTGACTTCGGATAAAATGTTCAAACGCTTCTATTCGATTTACTCGGT
>JAUMXJ010000049.1 GCA_030529205.1 Bacillota bacterium
TCGGTAGAGCGATTCGTATTCCTGATCATCGGGCAAAGACACATGTTTTTTGCAGTGCTTGGAATAAAAGCCGAGCGGAAACTTTTCGCTCGCCTTTTCACAGCAAACGATATCCAAACCCTTTTCTCCCAGCGAACGAATCAATGCGAGGGACATACGATAATGTACATCCGTGATAATAGCGGTCAAATTTCCTCCCGTCTTCCGTTTTTCGATTTTGATTCCTCATTCCAATTCAGAATCAATCGGTTTTCCAATTGTCTCGATGATTACTTTACCTTACTGATTATACTTCATTCTCGCAGGTTTTTCATGTACGAAAAACGAATTTTCTGCATCTCTTCCACATGTACATCCGAACATAAAAACTCCCTCATCACGAGACGAGGGAGTCAATCTAACGGAATCGAGAATCAGCAATCGGATTTGGAGACAGCCAGATAACCCGCTGCACCGAGTGCTTTTTCCGCCTGCGGAACTTTGGACTCGTGAACCATGACAATCGGTCCTGTACATCCCATTCCGCTTTCCGCGTAAATGCCCGCTTTCCACAGTGCTTTTACCGCATCTTCGAGGTCCATAATGTCCACGCCCGCGATCTGTCCTGTGACCACTTCCTTTGCAGGAGGAGCCACTTCCTCGCTTGTCGCCTCCGTCTTGACAGTCTTGGTAGCCGCTTCGAGAAGCGCCTTCAAACCCGCTTTTTCCGCTGCCGCGAATTCCGCGTGTGCCACATCGATGAGTCTTCCTTTTGCAAGTGACGCACCGTATCGGATTGCGTTCGCGACAACCGGAGTTCCGGATGCTCTCGAGAGAATGAGGACAATGCGCTTCATCTCTTTGCCGACTCCCGGTCCGTATCCGTAACCGAGCGCCTCGTAGTCACCGCCCGTGCTGTAGGATGAGAATACCTTCATCATGACATTGCCTGTCAGGGTATCCATCACCATGACATCAGGAGTGCCCACGAGAAGATCGTTTCCTCTCATGACGACGCCGCCGTCCGCACGCTGTGACTGACTGAAATTGATGTCATATCCGTTTTCGCCGAGCTGTGTGAGAATTCTCTCCACTTGTCTTGCTCCGTCGAGATTGAGGATGCCCACTTTCGGTCTTGCGATTCCCATCGCTTTCGCTGTTGCAATACCGCTGATGGCGTTGATGACCATCGCCTCGGTTCTGTGCGGAGAAGAAGTACCGGTCGTGGTTGCAAGGAACATTTCCTTACCCTTGCCCGGCGTGATGACTCTTCCGACAGTTGAAATCCCGATCGGGAAGCTGTAGTGCATCGTCACACAGGAGCTGATATAGCCCGAGTCGAGGAGTTCTTCCAACTTGCTCTGCACTTCCGCTTCCGTATTGCATTCAAACTGTTCGAGATCCGTTTCCGCCTTCGGTCCGATCAGGACGACTTCGACCTCTCCTCTCAGGCTCTCCGCTCCGCGCACGAGGTTCTCAACACCGTGTTCGCTTCCAAGTGTTGTGAGACCGACTTTTACTTTACCGCCAAAATCTCCCGTTTCAAGGCCTTTTGCGATGTCCATAAAAGTCTTGCCTATGATTTTATTTACATATTCCTTGCTCATACTATTCTCCAAGAAGTGAAGAAGCAAAATTCTTCATTGATTCTGCGATCATCTTTTTGATTTCGTCTTCCGAAATACCTGCTGCGCCGGCAGTCTTTCCTGTATTTCTTTCGATGATGATGGACACACCGTCAAAGAGATTGGTCATTCTTCCGAGGAAGAGCGAGCCCTTACCGACGATCATCGCGCGATTCACATCGCCCTTTGTCATATCTTCGATGGCAAATCCGAGATACGGAACACCGGACGGAATATGACCCTGAGTCGGCGCCCAGCCTTCCATTCCGTGTTTCTTCATGAAATCAGGGATTCCCGCTTTTTCCACTTCGCCCCTCTTCACGCCGATTGCGGCAATCATCTTATAGTTTGCCTCAGCCGGATCTCCCGCTCCCGCAGGTTTCAGGATATCGGAGTTCTGCATTTCGACAGAGTACTTGTCGATGTCCGTCACTTTGAGGTTTCCTCTGTCGAGCGGAGTAGAAACGAGAGAGGTAACAACCGCCTGAGGAGAAGAACCTGTACCGACGGTATGTCTTCCGACGAGGTCGGTTCTGAGAATCGGGCTGACACCGTCGTTTTCGCTGACGAGGAACGCAAATGCGCCTACGACGTCTTCCAGAATCGGAAGATCTTTCTTTACATGGTCTTTTCCGTTCATGCCGAGCTTCGCAGACGCACCGCCCGCTACGACGACGACATTCTTAAATGTGCCCGCCTGAACATGAGAAGAAGCCGTAATGAGCGCATGTGTCGGAGCGGCACAGAATCCTCTGAGGTCACTTCCTGTCGCATTGACAAGTCCCGCACACTCCGCAATCGCTTTTGCAAAGTTGCCGCCGCCTCTTTGGTTCATATCTCCGCAAGCCTCTTCCGAACACTCGATCACATATTCGATGCTCGCAGGATCCAAATTGTATTTTGCAATCAGGTTTTTCAGTGCGACAACTCCGGACGCCTTTACAACAAGGTTTTCAAACATGACATGCGCTGTGAGGTTGGTGTCGTAGTCATGTGCGCGAATCACACATCCCACGATTTTACCCTCGTGATGAATCGCCTCCGCATGCTCGTTTTTAA
The DNA here is from genome assembly GCA_030529205.1 of Bacillota bacterium. GTDB lineage: Bacteria > Bacillota > Clostridia > Peptostreptococcales > Acidaminobacteraceae > JAUMXJ01. Next base: position 2,664 of record JAUMXJ010000049.1, read on the forward strand.
TGAAATTTTCGATATCAGCTGCAGGAGTTCCTTTTATTTTAGCGAGCTCCGCCTCCGTTGCGAGCGGGTTCTTTCCGTACTCCGCTTTCAAAGTTTCAACAAAGGCTTCGTCGATTTTTACAACTTCAAATGCATCCACAATCTGCATCATCGCGATGAATTCGATCTGTGGCATAATTTCTCCCATTTTACCCTGTCTGTTCGCACCTTCCCATTTCTGACCGACCCACGGCTTAGGGAGTTCTGCAAATTCAGCAGGAGTGAGGTTTCCGATATATACTTGGTTTGGAGGATATGCAACAACTTCCTCGAATGATCTGATGTGCTGTGGAACCGCTTTTAGATAGTCCGAATCAGGGTTTGTAAGTGCCTCCAATGTTTGTGTTGTCCCGTTGTGCAGAATCATATCTGGCGTATTGACAAGGACATATGCCGCATTCTTAATTACTGGATAATTCATTATTCCTCCGATAGTATAAATAAATAAGCCGCCGCCTGAGCGACGGCTCAATATTTTGGTCATTTTCAATATGACCGATTCGTCTGCGCTTAAGCGCAGCATTTGTAATGACTAGAAAATTGTTTGCTCAGTAATTTCGGTTTGAAGAGCAGCAAGCGCTTTTTCAACGAGTTTTCTTCTGAGTTTCTTTTCATCTTCCTCATCAAGCGCAGGGTTTCCGAGCGGGTGAGGAATTGCAACGGCAGGAACGATTCTGTTCGCGCCGACCGTCATGGAAATCGGTGTTACTGTACAGATATGAACTACAGGAATACCGTATGCTTCGATACCTTTTACCATCGTTGCTCCGCAACGTGTGCAGGTTCCTCAGGTCGAAGTGAGGATTACGGCATCGACCCCGTCCGCGATCAGCTCCGCACCGATCTTTTCGGCAAAGCCCTTAGAGTTCTTAACGGAAGTACCGTTACCTACTGTTGTATAGTAGTATTTATGAAGCTCTCCGATCTTGCCTTCTTTTTCCATCTCTCTGAGCACGTCTACCGGAAGCACGCGGTCCGAGTTTGCATTACAGTAAGTCGGGTCATAACCGCCGTGTGCCGTTTCAAAAGTCTCTTCAGTAAGATCCATGACACCGGAGATGTCGTACTTACCGTAGTTCTGTGCGGAAGAAGATGCGATTCTGTCAGGGTTTCCTTTCGGAACAACACCGCCGGATGTCACAAGCGCAATCTTCGCTTTTGACATATCGACGATCGCCTTACCCGGTACCACATTGTCAAACTCAGGCATCGGATATTCTGTAACGAACGCCTCTCCCTTCAGTTTGCTCACGAGCATTTCAACAGCTCTTTCCGCACCGATCTTATCGACGAACTGGTTCACGCGGATGCCTCTTTCGATGTATCCTTCTTCAGCAGGTGTGCCGATTTTTTCGCCGCCAAGGAGCTTCATCATAAGTCCCTTGATCGACGGAATCGCCTTTCTCATTGTAGCGGCACTGTTACCTGTAGAAACGATGTACACATCTTTCTTGTACATATCCGCACCCGGGTTCTCGATGTACATTGCTGTAAAAGACTTGATGCCGAGTTCTTTTTGAACAGCACTTGCGACAGTTCCGCAAGCAGTACCATATCGTCCAGCGTTAAATGCCGGGCCGGCAAAGAAGAGATCAGGATTGTATTCTTTTACCCAATCGAGTACCTGTTTTGTAGTCTCTTCAATGTTTTCAGCAAAGTATGAGTCACCGCAGATAATTGTAGCGACGATTTCAACGTCATCGCCGAGAGCTTCTTGGAGCGCTTGTCCCGGTCCGATGACTTCTTTTCTGATTTCCGGCTTATGATCAGCTACTTCTTCGCCACCGATCCCAGCAAAGAACTGGTTGATATAGTGCACGACTTTGTATTTTGCCATAAGTTCTCCTTTCTACAAGGGATTTCACCGAAATCCCTAAATGAATTCAAAAATCACTCCCGAATTTCGGGCAGTGGTCAAAACAAATCCTACATGTTTCTCACGTTTTTCATCTCTTCGACGATTTCATCAACGTTGAGAACCATTTCCATCATTCCTACTTGTTCTTCATAGACATCAGCATTTACAATGTCCTTGATTTCAGGCTCAACCACATGGTATACACCAAGTCCGAGCGCTACGTTTGCAAGGCATCCTGCATAAGTAGGGTCGCCCTGTGTTACGGTTTCAGCTGCGAGACCCGCCGCTTCCGCTTCCGCCGCTCCCAAAATTACTACTACATTCTCTTTACCGTGTTCGTCTGCAATTGTTTTAACCCTTTTCTGATTTTCCAAATCCATCGCGCCCGCGCTTGTTCAGACGAAGCATTCAGTAGATGAGAAGACTACTTCAGCGCCGGCTACAGTCTTGATGCATTCTTCGATAGCAGGTCCGGGAACGCCGTCTCTGTCGCCGATAATGATTACTTTTTTATTTTCAAGTACGCTCATATCACTTTTCCTTTCTTTTTATTTATTATTTTCGTTTTTGCCCTCGTAGAGGCTATGTTTTCCTTTCTCTTTTTGCGACTCCCGGCTCAATATCCGGAAAGACGCTGTCCGAACGCTCCCGTTCGACCGACGATATCGCGTCGTTTTCGCCAAGTGCAACGGCGACCGCGGTGAACGTCCGACTTCCGAAAAAAGCTCCTAGTATCCTCTCGCAGTAAGCTTGTTGAATCCGAGCTCGTTTGTTGCGCCGGTGATGACCTGGATTTCCGCAACAATGCTTCCGTCAGCCTTGAGGCTTCCGGCAAATCCGCCCGCAATCTTGTCTGTGTAGTCGAGCATACCGATGATGCGCTTCATTGGAGGAAGCGTAATCACGGCATTTGCGTTACCGCCGGTTACACACGCGTTTGCAGCAGGATCCGCATCGGCAAGTGACTGAGAAGAACCGTCTTGTCCCGCGTATTCGTCTGTCACGATAACAGTCTTAACGCCTTCCGCTTCGATCTTCTTGCAGTTCATGATGAGGTCGGTATCAGGGTTACCGAAACCTTCCTGTGAAATAATCACGCCGTCGAGTCCGAGCATCTTTGTGAACTTCGCAGTCCAGTTGGAAGAACGGTTCTTGTCCGCAAGGTAGACGTTTTCGTTTGTGATGATGACGCCCATGAAGTTGATGTCTTTACCATGTCTTGCGTACAGGTTCTTGATGATCGGGTTGTTGAGGTGGTGGAAAGTCGTGTTCTTATCGCAAGCCGAAACGCAGTTACCGCTTACGATCGCGCCGTCCATAACCTCTGTCGGATAAAGAACGGTCGGAACAATTTTCTTCGCGTCCACGCCATACACGTATGTGTCGTGAAGAAGACCCTGTGTTTGAAGCATGTAGACATATCCGACTTTTGGAAGATTCGGATACTCCGCAGCCTGTTCGAAGATCGGCTTTGTCTCATAGACATCGAGTCTGTCCAGCTCGATTTCTTTTGCAAGCTGACCGACATAAGATGCAATCTTGAGACCTGCAGTTCTTACAGCCGCTTCGTACTCGTGTTGCTTGATGTGATCTTCGATCGGTTCAATAACCAGGCACAGGTTGACGAGCTTGCTGAATGGTGTGTAATCCGCACCCGGGCCGCTCATGTCGATGATCCCTTCTTGGAAACCGACGATTTTTCCGCATGTTACGATGCCGACATTCTCAAGAACATGAGTTCTTCCTTCGCCGACCGTGTCGACAGGGGCAATCATTCCCGGGAAAATCCCGCCGCGTCCTGTCACTTTCACTCTTGGCTGAATTACGTCCTTAACAGGTGTAATTCTGGTCTCTTCGCCCGGCATTGCAACTTCGATTTGTACTGACTTGAGTTTATCGTCCTCAAGAACAATCTTTGTGATTTCGTCCTTATTGATATAAAGAACATGATCTTTGATTTCGCTCTTTGCAGCAAACTCGATCTTCTTGATATCAATGCTACCTAACTCTAATCGCAATACAACCTCCCGTATTTATTATATATTTGAATCAAGCATTGCCTTAATTGTGTCTTTGCTTGTTTCTTTACCTGTCACTTCAGCGATTTTCACGCCGTCTTTGTAAAGAAGAATGGTAGGCAAGCCCAAAACTTTCTGAGAAATCGCAACTCTTCTCGCTTTAGAAGTGTTGAGTTTTTTGAATGCTACTTTACCTTCGTATTCGGCAGCGAGCGCCTCCACATCCGGCATAAGCGCTTTGCACGGCTCACAGCCGTCGCCCCAGAAATCTACAAGAACAAATCCTGTCGACTTCAGTACTTCTTCTTCAAAATTGTCTTTTGTCAATTCCAACATAAGATCCCCCTATATGTTTATTTTATTTTTGCTTTCCACGGCTGATTTCCGGAACACGCAATCGTTCCCGAAAGAGCGATAGCGCAGGTACTACTCGAAGTGTTCGCTGATATACTTTTCCGCTTCTACCGCCGCAATCGCACCGTCGCTGGTAGCGGTTACAACCTGTCTGAGCGTCTTCACACGGATATCTCCGGCAGCAAATACGCCCGGAACATCGGTTCTCATCAACTCATCCGTTTCAACATAGCCGGCATCGGTAAGACCGACAGCGCCTTTAAAGACTTCCGATTGAGGCAGGAATCCGATAAAGACGAAGATTCCGAATGTACCGTCGTCTTCATCCGCCTTGATTTCTCTGAGCTCTCCGGTCTTGGTATCTTTGAGAACAATGCTCTCTACAATGCCGTCTCCCTTGATTTCTTCGACAACCGCGTTGTAAATGAACTCGACTTTTTCGTTCTTCTCCGCTTTCTCGATGATGGATTTCGCAGCTCTGAACTCATCTCTTCTGTGAACAATGCTCACCTTTCTCGCAAAACGTGTGAGGAACATTCCTTCTTCCAGCGCGGTATCGCCGCCTCCGACTACGAAGACTTCGAGATCCGTAAAGAAGTCC
>JAUMXJ010000050.1:0-3223 GCA_030529205.1 Bacillota bacterium
CTTGGCAACTCTCTGGTCTCTCAGTTCTTCCAGATGCGCCTGCTTGTATTGCAAATCTTTCTTTTTGACTTCCAATTTCTCTCTGTGTTGCTCCAATCTCGTGATCAGGTCCTGATCCTGTGCGACAATTCTCTGCAGAATATCGGCTCTGGACAGCAATTCCTGCATGGAATCCGCTCCGAAAAGCACCTCGAGATAACCGACCGCGCCCGCCTTGTACATCACGCGCAGACGCTTGTACAAAAGCTCCGTCGTCTCCTTCAGCTCTTCGCTCGCCTGCAGAATCTCCTGCTCTTTGATCTTGACTTCCAATTCGGTTTTTTTGACATCGGCATTGATTTCCTCAATCTCCGCTTCAAGCTTTCGAATGACTTCCGCAGTCTTAAAAATCCTGATATTGACTTCTTCGAGAATATCGGATTTTTCCTGCAAATTCTTTTGCATTTCCTCGATGGCATTGAGAATCTGCTGTTTTTCCTGCTCCTTTTTCTTGATTTCCTCATCGATATCGGCAAAGAGTGCGGACGCCACGAACAGAATCACGGCGAGAACGAACGCAAGCATGCGCCTTCCGCCGATTCTGCCTTCCGTCTTATGTTCGGTTTTCCATTTCTTCATCATAATCCTCTTTTCACGGTTCCGCGTCGATCGGTCTATGTCTACACGAGCGTCACCGGTTTTTGTATGGGGTGTCTTCCCTTTTTACGTATTCAAAGGCTTGCGCGTGGAGAGAATCGCTCCGAGCGCACCGATGCTGACGCCGATGACGATAAACAGGTAAAAAATATCGCCCTTGATATAGTCCGGCAAGACGAGATGCGAGGACACAATGACAAAAAATTTCTCCTGCACCAACTCGAATACATAGCGATACGAATAAACGACCACCAGGTACGAGATTCCCGCACCGAACAATCCGATCAGCATGCCCTCGACGAAGAAGGGCCACCTGATGAACCAGTCGGTAGCACCGACAAATTTCATAATGCTGATTTCTTTCGCCCTGGAGGCAACCGCCATACTGATGGCATTGTTGATCAAAATCACGGAAACGCCGATCAGGATAAAGATGAAAATGGATCCCGTCCTTCGAATCGCATCCGTGATAATAAGCAGCTGATTGACAATATCCTGGTAGGAGCGCACTTCCTCCACACCCTGTATTCCGGTGACCGCCTTCACGACGGATTCGGAATACACGATATCGGTCAGATAGATAATCAGCGAACGCGGCAGCGGATTTTGCTCCAATCCCTCGAGAAGGTACGCCTTATTTCCCCAGCGCTCCTTCAGATTGCGCAGAGCTTCGTCCTTGGACTCGTACTTGATATCTTTGACACCTTGAATCTTCATAATTTTGGATACAAGTTGTGAAACCTGCGCGTCCGAATAACTCTCATCAATGTAGGAGACGATGGTATCAAACTGTGTCTTGGCGGATGTCGCGACCGAGTTGATGTTGAGCACCATCGCAAACATCATCCCCAAGATAATCAGAGAGGCTGTGACCGAAATAAGTGCAAAGAAAGTCGTCGCCTTATTCCTCCACATATTGATCACCGCATCGGAAATGATTTTAAAGATTCTCATAAGGACGCTCCTTTTTCATACGCCGAGCCGCCCGTATCCGATACGATTTTTCCGCCCTTCATCTCAATCACGCGGCAATTGCACATATGAACCAAGCCCGCATCATGGGTCACCACCACAATGGTCGTGCCTCTTTTGTTGAGTGCAATCAGAATTTTCATAATATCTCTTGCATTGGCGGGATCGAGATTCCCCGTCGGTTCGTCGGCGATCAGAATCTCCGGCTTGTTTACCATCGCGCGTGCAATGGACACCCTCTGCGCTTCTCCTCCGGAGAGCTTCGTAGGGTAGTAATCCGACTTGTCGCTGAGGCCTACCAGCCGCAATGCAATCGGAACGTTTTCTTTGATTTCCTTACGCCTTGCGCCTGTGATTTCCATTGCATAAGCGACGTTTTCATAGACGGTACGCCTCTCGAGCAAACGGTAATCCTGAAATACCATCCCGACTTTTCGCCTCAAGCGCGGAATCCTTCTTCTATGGAGTCTTGTGATGTCTTCTCCGTCGACGTAAATTTTACCGGAATCGACATTCACCTCTTTTTGAAGCGCCTTAATCAAACTCGACTTTCCTGCACCGCTGTGTCCGACAAGAAAGACCATTTCACCGGGTTTGATGTGCAAATTCACATTATCCAGGGCTTGAACCCCTTCTCTATATCTGAGACTTACTTTAATGAACCTAATCATAGAGAAATTATAGCAATTCAAAATGGAAAACACAAATAAAAGGGTGCGGTGTCATGAATCATCTCAAATTCCTCTCGAAAAATTCTCAGCTTTTTAAGAAAATTTTAAGGAATAAACAGGATTGAATTCGATAGAATAGGTTAAAATGATAAAACCAAAATTGAGGAGATTACTATGTTGGATTTGAATATTGTCAATACACCCGGGGTCTACCAGTCGTTCATAGCGGGGCTTTTGTCGTTCCTGTCGCCGTGTCTGCTTCCGTTGATTCCCATTTATGTGATGTACCTGAAGACGGGCAGCGAAAATCCGGAGGACATCCCGACGGATCCCGCGGCGCTCGAACTCTATAGAAAAGCGAAATTCCGCAGAGGTCTGATCAAGGCGCTGCAGTTCGTACTCGGATTTACCATCGTCTTCATGCTTCTGGGACTTGCCGCTTCATCTGTCGGAAAATTCCTGATTCAATACCGTGACATCATCACCAGAATCGCCGGTGCCTTCATCATCTTCTTCGGTCTCACCATGCTCGGCGTCGTACGCATCAATATGCTGACAAAGGACTACCGAAGAATGCGCGGAGCGTCCGCAATCGGAATGGGAATGGCTTTTGCATTCGGATGGACGCCGTGTCTCGGACCGATTCTCGGATCCATTCTGGCGATGACAGCAGCCGTCACAAGCAATCTGACGCAGGGGATATTCCTTCTTTTCGTCTACTCCCTCGGACTCGCCATTCCGTTTATTCTGGCATATGTCTTCATCGAGATGTTCGAAAAACATGTATCCGGCATTGCGAAGTACTCCAATACCGTGGCAAAGGTCGGAGCGGTGATTATGATTCTCTTCGGTCTCATCCTCTTGTTCAACCAGCTCAATACCATTATCGGGTGGCTCTCGTAAGCCGCACCGCACCAAGGGAAAGAATGTTCGGAACTCATCAT
>JAUMXJ010000050.1:3260-7527 GCA_030529205.1 Bacillota bacterium
GGAAGTCTCCGGGCTTTTTTTATGCACATTATTCGCCATCTCCATCCCTTTTCATCACATTGTTTCTCAAAGATGATATCGTTGTACTACCAATGATTTTTTATTGACATATTATTTTATTTTGATGTAATATGAATGCAATATGTACAGTTTGTAAACTGGAAAATACGTAAGGAGGAAACATGAAGAACAAAGGTAAATTAACAGCGATGTTTCTCATCCCGTCGATTATCGGTATCCTGATATTTATGATTCCCGTCATGGCTCCGAAACTCGATATGGAAACCGGAACCGCAGCTCTTGCCGAAGACGGCAGTGTGATCTACGAATGGACGATTATCGTTAAAATCTTTGCCGATTATCTGAAATATTTTATCGGCGAATTCGGTCTGTCCACTCTCTGTCTTGTCATAATCACGATTTCAGCCGTTATGTCGCTTTGGGCTCTCGCAAAACCGTCTTTTATTATGAACAACAAGATATTGAAAAATGCGTTTGCGTGTTCTCCCATCTGGCTCATAATCCGCTTAATCGGCTGTGCCGCAGTCTGGATCACCTGGCTCGTCGTTTACAAGTATATCAGTTGGGATATTGTCTCGGAAAACTCATTCCTTACCATGGTCGTATCCTCCGTTGTCGAAAGCGATCTCGATTGGACGAGGGGGATGCTCGCTCTCGACTTGATCCGAGGACTTGTCATCATTTTCCTGTTTGCAAGTTTCCTCCTTCCGCTTCTCCTCGACTTCGGTCTTCTCGAATATGTGGGCGCTCTGCTCACCAAGGCGATGCGACCGATTTTCAAAGTTCCGGGACGCGCCGCTGTCGACTGTATCACCTCTTGGATCGGAGACGGTACGCTCGGTGTCATGCTTACCAACAACCAGTATGAAGGCGGTTATTACAATGCGAAAGAGGCGTCGATCATCGCGACGACATTCTCCGCCGTCTCCATCACATTCAGTCTGGTCGTTCTGGATCAGGTCGGTCTGACCCAATACTTCGGAGTCTACTACCTTCTGATCTGTTTTGTCGGAATCGTATGCGCAATTATCTGCCCGCGCCTCTATCCGCTCAGAAAAAAACCGGAGACCTACCTCGTGGAAGGCAATGCCATGCCGGACACTCTTCCGAAAGAATACAAAAGTTCTCATGCATTCGGCTACGATTTGGCGCTCAAGCGTGTAGCCAAGCACAAAGGAATCGGCGAATTCTTCTACAACGGTCTCAACAACTGCATGGGCATGTGGTTCGGCGTACTTCCGACCGTTATGGCAATCGGTACAATCGCACTGATTCTCGCGGACTACACTCCGATTTTCGCTTGGCTGGGCGTTCCGTTCAAACCGCTCTTTGATTTCCTGCAGGTTCCATTTGCAAAAGAGGCCTCCGAGACGATGATTGTCGGATTTACGGACATGTTCACCCCTGCGATTCTGATTTCAGGTACAACCGCTCCGGACATCACAAGGTTCATCGTTGCGGTCATCTCCATCACGCAGGTCCTCTTCCTCGACGAAGTCGGCGGACTCATTCTCTCTTCAAAACTCCCGCTCAATATCTGGGAACTTTTCGTCATCTTCCTCGAGAGAACCATCATCAGTATTTTGATCGTCGTGCCGATTGCACATATGATATTCTAAGCTGTCATCCGTTCGTATCGGTATCAGATATAAGCACAAGATATGCACAAGATACATGTATAAACAACAATAAACCAAAAGCCGCAGTGACCACATCATTGCGGTTTTTTTACACCCTGAAAATGTTTATATCTGTCATTTATACAATTATATGGTATGCTCAACCCAAGCACGATATATAGAGGAATGGGGGGGTATTTTGAAAAGGTGGGGAAGACATTTTACAATCATGAAACGTGATCATTTAAACAACAACTCAATCATACATGCACTTCTGCACTTAAAAGGAATAAACAGAAGAGCTGTACAAAAGATATATCAACAAATAGGTGATTACGGCGATGCCGAAAGGATTCTGTTTAACCTGAATCATTTTACAGAGCTCAGTTTTGATATGCAACAATTTCTTTCGCATGTTGAAAAATCTTTTGAAATCCTTCAAAAGCTTAAATTAGAAGGAGTGAAAGCTTTATGTTTTTTAGATGAAGAATATCCGGTGCAACTTCGACATATCACAGATTTCCCGGTACTGCTCTTTGTAAAAGGTAATTTAGACGTTTTCAGTAGAAGAATCAATGTTGCACTTGTCGGAACGAGAAAACCGTCAGATACCGCAAAGAAAGCGACATGGAGACTTGGAATGAAATTCTCGGAATATCAGTGCAATATTGTCAGCGGACTCGCAATGGGGTGCGACACATTTGCTCACGAAAGTTCCATCACATCAGGCGGAAAAACGCTTGCCGTACTCCCTTGCGGTATATATAATATCTATCCGAAATCTAATATTGGCCTGGCAAACAGAATCATCGAATCAGGCGGTGCTATTGTAAGCGAGTACCCGGTCATGCACAAACCACATAAAGCGGAATACATCGAGCGGGACAGAATCATAAGCGCGTTATCGGATATTGTGACTGTGGTGGAATCCGGTCGCAACGGAGGGACCATCCACACTGCAAACTACGCCATCGAGCAGGATAAGATTCTGGCATGCTTTCAGCATTCGAAATACACGGAAGAATCTGCCGGCAATAAGATGCTGATTGAAGAAAAAGGAGCTATTCCCATCTCTATTGAGGATGACATCCGAAACCTTACGGAACTCGCAAATAACCGTCGCAGAGTAAGAAATCTTGAAAAATTAACCAAAATAGCGCCGCATATCGAAAAACAGCTATCATTTTTTGATTAATAAAAGTGCTGCCGAATGAAGGTTCATCCGCAGCACTTTTTGTATGTCCTGATTTATTCTGTTGAGTTTGTTCTGTTGATCGATTTACATGATTACCGTTCCGGTCTTGCCTTCGATGCCGTCTTTCGCACATTCGAGCGAGGTGATGAGAGACTTGCGTCCGGATTTGGATTTGACAAAGGCCATCGCCGCTTCGACTTTCGGAAGCATACTTCCCGGTGCAAAATGTCCTTCCCCGATATACTGCTGTGCTTCTTCAAGCGAAAGCTTTTCAAGCCATTTCTCATTCGGTTTTCCGAAGTTGATCGCAACTTTCTCCACCGCGGTGAGAATAATGAGGTAGTCCGCATCGAGGAGCTCCGCAATCTTAGCAGAAGCAAAGTCCTTATCGATTACGGCAGGGATGCCGGTGTATCCGTTTCCGTCCTTGTATACCGGAATTCCGCCTCCGCCGACCGTGATGACAAGTTGACCTGCGTTCACGAGTGTTCTGACGGTTTCAATCTCCACGACGTCGATCGGAAGCGGAGAAGCCACCACTCTTCTGAATCCGCGGCCCGCATCTTCTTTGAATACAAAGCCCTTTTCCGACTGAATCCTCTGTGCGTCCGCTTCGGAATAGAACGCCCCGATCGGCTTGGTCGGATTTTGGAATGCAGGATCGTTCTTATCGACCACAACCTGCGTAATCACGGTTGCGGCAGGAACATGCATTCCCCGTTTATTCAGCTCCGCCTGAAGCGCATTTTGCAGATGATACCCGATGTACCCCTGACTCATGGCGCCGCATTCCGGGAACGGCATCGCGGAAGTTCCCGCACCGCCTTCTGCGGCATAGGACATCGCCAGATTGATCATTCCCACCTGCGGTCCGTTGCCGTGTGCCACAACGACTTCATGTCCCGCTTCTACGAGGTCCACAATGGGAACCGCTGTCTTTCTAACCAATTCAAGTTGCTCCTCCGGGCTTTTTCCGAGCGCATTTCCGCCGAGTGCAACCACTATTTTCTTTTTATCTGTAGCCATATTTCTCCTTGCTGTAGTTTCCCTATCTTGATGAAAAAAAGACATCCCCTGCGCACGGCAGGGGATTACCCGTTTTAGGGCATATTTTCTTATAGATTTCCGATTGTCGCAACCATAACCGCTTTGATGGTGTGCATTCTGTTTTCCGCTTCGTCAAATACGACAGAGTTCTTGGAACGGAAGACTTCGTCCGTAACTTCCATCTCCGCAAGTCCGTATTTTTGGAAAATCTGCTCTCCGACTTCGGTTTCTCTGTCGTGGAAAGAAGGGAGGCAATGCATGAAGATACAATCCGGATTGTTTGTCTTCTTCATCATCTCCATGTTCACCTGGTACGGCTTGAGCATTTTGATTCTCTCTTCAAACAATGCTTCTTCACCCATGGATACCCATACGTCGGTCTAGA
>JAUMXJ010000051.1:0-559 GCA_030529205.1 Bacillota bacterium
GGCGTTGTCGTAGTCTATTCGAAGTTCGTCAGTACCATTTCATTTACTCCTCGTCATCTTGCGCTATTGCCTTTGAGTCGCGAAGGAATATCGGCGGATGAATCATACAATGAAGTCGTGTACTTCGAACCCGGAAAGGATGAGGTGCTGGCGGCGATTATGCCGAAGTATGTTGCAGGACTGATTTACGGGGCAATGATCGAATCGTCCGCTTCGGAGCAGGCCGCGCGAAGACTTGCAATGGAGGCCGCTACGGGAAATGCTGAAGAAATTATCGAAGAACTTACCCTTACATACAACCAAGCTAGACAGGCAGCGATTACTCAGGAGATCTCTGAGATAGTGGGCGGTGCCGAGGCGTTATCGTAACACACGGAGGAATTATGAACAATATAGGAAAAATAGTCAGAATCATCGGTCCGGTACTGGATATCAGATTTGCGGATGTCTTGCCGCAAATCAACGAAGCGATTAATATCAAACACGGAGATATCAGTGTCGTGGCGGAAGTCGCTCAGCATGTGGGCGACAATGTCGTCAGAGCGATCGCCATGAGCTC
>JAUMXJ010000051.1:569-2927 GCA_030529205.1 Bacillota bacterium
AGCTCGACTGATGGATTGATGAGAGGAATTGATGCGGTTGCAACCGGTTCGCCTATTAAAGTTCCGGTCGGATCTTCGACACTGGGAAGGTTGATCAATGTCATCGGAGAGACCATTGACGAAGGTGAGCAGATCAGCCCTGAAAAGTCGGAGTTTTGGCCGATTCACAGACCCGCTCCGGAGTTTGTCGAACTTGGAACGACAGCTGAAATGCTGGAAACCGGTATCAAGGTCGTAGACCTGATTGCACCGTATGCCAAAGGAGGAAAAATCGGACTGTTTGGCGGTGCCGGGGTCGGTAAGACGGTTATCATTCAGGAATTGATCAACAATATTGCAACCAATCACGGAGGACTTTCCGTGTTCGCCGGCGTCGGTGAGCGAACAAGAGAAGGAAATGACCTCTACCATGAGATGAGAGAAAGCGGTGTAATCGATAAGACGACATTGGTTTTCGGTCAGATGAACGAACCTCCGGGGGCGAGAATGAGAGTGGCGCTTACCGGACTTACCATGGCGGAGTATTTCAGAGACAGTGAAAATAAGGACGTCCTCCTTTTCATCGATAATATTTTCAGATTCACGCAGGCGGGTTCCGAAGTATCGGCGCTGTTGGGTCGTATGCCTTCCGCCGTGGGATATCAGCCGACATTGGCTACGGACATGGGTGCTCTTCAGGAACGTATCACATCTACCGCAAAAGGTTCGATTACCTCGGTTCAAGCTGTCTATGTGCCTGCGGACGACCTTACGGACCCTGCTCCCGCTACGACGTTTACCCATCTCGACGCCACAACGGTTTTGTCGAGAAAAATATCCGAGCTGGGAATCTATCCGGCGGTGGATCCTCTGGAATCCACGTCGAGAATACTCAGCCCCGATGTCGTAGGTGAAGAGCATTATTCCGTCGCGCGAAGAGTGCAGGAAATGTTGCAGCGCTACAATGAGCTTCAGGATATTATTGCGATTCTCGGTATGGATGAACTCTCGGATGCCGACAAACTCGTCGTCTCCAGAGCGCGTAAAATCCAGCGCTTCCTTTCGCAACCGTTCACCGTTGCGGAGCAATTTACAGGATTTGACGGAAAATACGTTCCGATTAAGGAAACCATCCGCGGCTTCAAGGAAATTCTGGATGGAAAACACGATGAAATTCCGGAGCAGTTCTTCTTTTTCTGCGGCGGAATCGATGATGTCATCGAAAAGTACAACAAAAGTAGGGGGTAGATGTGGCTGAAAAGTTCAAAGTTTCCGTCATTACACCGGACAGAGTGTTTTATGACGGAGAGACGGAACTCATAATACTAACCGGAACAGCCGGTGCTTTTGCCGTGATGCGAGATTTTCAGCCCGCTGTGATTCCTCTTAAAATCGGCAGTTTAAAAATCAGGAACGAGGACGGAAGTTATTCGGCTGCAGCGTGCGGCAGCGGTCTGCTTACGATGAGCCCTTCGAACGAGGCGACAGTCCTTCTCGATTCGGCGGAGTGGATTGATGAAATCGACTTGGAGAGGGCAATCGAATCGAAGAAAAGAGCGGAACAAAGACTGAACATCGAATCACAGGAGGTTGACTACGTGCGAGCGAAGGCGGCTTTGCAGAGGGCAATCAACCGAATCAAGTTAAGTGAGATGAAAAAGTGATGAGAATTGCGATTGACGGCCCGTCCGCGTCTGGAAAGTCCACGGTTGCCAAGTTGGTTGCCGATCGGTTGGGATTTATCTACCTGGACACGGGGGCTATGTATCGAAAAGTGTCCGCAATGGCTTTAAAAAGCGGAGTTTCCGTTTCTTCGCAGGAAGCACTCGTTCGAATGCTGCGTTCGGATTGGGAGACCGCACAATTTGCGGATGAGGACCTGAGAACATCTGAAGTTACGGCGGTTGTTTCCGAAGTTTCCGCACATGAACAGGTACGTGATTTTTTGATCGAGATTCAGAGAGAATTTGCCGCAAACAACAATATTGTGATGGACGGCAGAGACATCGGAACGGTAGTGCTTCCGGATGCGGAGCTCAAAATATACCTGGACGCACCTCCCGAGGTGAGAGCAAGGCGCAGAATGTTGCAAAGCGGAAGGTCGTATGAAGAAGAGCTCGCGTCCATTAAGCAGCGCGATTACGCGGATTCAACGCGAAAAATCGGACCGCTGAGAAAGGCGGACGACGCCGTGGTGATAGATACAGGGTCGATTGGAATCGAGGAAGTGGTGAATATCATTTTAGTGCAGGCGATGAAATCCTCGAAAAAATAAAAATTACCCCTTGACAAGCGGCGGAACTATTGATTAATTCGTGTTTTTGTGGTAATTTTAATAAATGAAAGTTGTTGTTGCAGACCATTCCGGTTTTTGTTTCG
>JAUMXJ010000051.1:2937-6277 GCA_030529205.1 Bacillota bacterium
ATACGGTGATATCATTCACAATGAAACGGTCATCGGCAGATATCGTGCGCAGGGAGTGCTCAGCGTGGATGATGTGCGGGATGTTCCTGTCGGGAAGACTCTTGTAATCAGAGCACACGGTGCACCGAGAGCCGTATTCGAGCTGGCAGAGGCACGCGGTCTGCATGTGATTGACGCCACATGTCCCTTTGTTTCGAGGATTCATAGAATTGTGGAAGGGGCGTCGAATCGCGGCAGAAAGGTCATCGTACTGGGGAATGCGGAGCATCCTGAGGTCATCGGAATTGCCGGATGGTGTGACGGAGCGGTTGTGTATCGCGATGTTGCGGAGATGAAGGCGGACGATGCGAATGTGAGTATCGTCGTGCAAACAACATACGACAGAAAAAAGTTTGAAGATTCGCTTGAGCGAATCAGGGAATTGTATCCGAATTCCGAGATTTACAATACCATATGCAGGGCGACGGAAGATCGACAAAAAGCGGCGCGAAAATTGGCGGAAATTTCGGATATCATGGTGGTAATCGGCGATATGAAGAGCTCCAATACAAAGGAACTCAAAAAGATTTGCAGTATGTACACGGATACTGTGATGGTGCAGACGGAAGATGAACTTGTGATGAGCAAGTTTATAGATAAACAAAGGATAGGGGTGATAGCGGGCGCATCTACGCCGGATGACGTGATATCAGCTGTAATCCAAAAACTAGATAAAGAGAGGACTCTAAATGATGAATGACAATTCGATGGCAGAACTATTGGATCAAATGCCTGAAAAAATCAGCGTACCAAGACCCGGTTCGGTAGTAAAGGGAACAATTATCCTTGTTGGAGAGGATAAATTGTGCGTAAATATTGGTTGCAAGAACGACGGAATTGTGCCAAGAAGTGAAATCTCTGCTGAACCGAATTTGGAATTGGCAAAGATGTTTGCGGATGGGCAGGAAGTGGAGGTATACGTCGTAAGCAAAGATGACGGAGACGGAAATATCCTTTTATCGCTCAAAAGAGTATCTCTCGATAAGGATTGGGAAGAGCTTAAGAAAATCAAGGAAAGCGGTGAAGAAATTGTTGTTAAGGTTGTAGATGTTGCAAAAAACGGCGTAAATGCACTATACAACGATATCAAGGGATTCATTCCTGCATCTCAGCTGGCGGTAAAGTATACGAAAAACCTGAAACCTTTCGTAGGAAAAGAGCTCAGAGTTATCGTGGAAGAAGCCGACAGAAGCAAAAAGAGAGCGATTTTCTCTCATAAGCCGATTGCGGTCAGAGAACATGAAGAAAAAGAAGAAGAGTTCTGGGGCCGTATCTCCAACGGCATCATCCTGAAAGGCGGAGTAAAACGCATCACGGATTTCGGTATTTTTGTCGATATCGGAGGCAAGGACGGATTGGTGCACAACTCCGAAATTTCATGGGGTGGCAGGCCGAGACTTCAATCCGATATGGTCAAAGTGGGAGATATCATTGATGTGAAAGTACTTGATGCCAATCGTGAAAAAGATCGGGTGTCGCTCAGTATCAAACGTGTGACTCCGGAACCTTGGTCCGATTTTGAGCACCGATACTATGTCGACTATATATACAGGGGCAAGGTCGTAAATATGACCGATTTCGGAGCATTTATCGAACTTGAGCCGGGCGTAGAGGGATTGGTTCATATCTCGCATATAACAAGACAACATATCAAGCATCCGTCCGATGTACTTGAATTGGGTCAGGTAGTCGAGGTTAAAATCCTCGAGTATTCACTTCCGGATAAGAGAGTCAAGCTCTCCATCAAAGCGGTGGAAGAAGAGGATGCTTATAACGAAGAAGAACAGGCGGAAGAAGAATAGAAATTGAATAGATCAGTAAAAAGAGCCATATGGCTCTTTTTACTAATGGGTGGTTTTTGTGGAAAATTACGAAGGATTCAAACAAAAAGTATTTAAGCTGACGAAGCTGGACCTCAACAGTTATAAAGAGAAACAGATGAAGAGACGAATCGAGTCTCTGATTGCAAGAAGAAGAATCGACAATTTTGATGATTACTTCAAGCTGATTTCAACAGATTCTGAGGCCTTTGACGAGTTTATCAATTTTTTGACCATCAATGTTTCGGAATTTTATCGCAATGATAACCAGTGGGCAGTCCTGAAAAGTACGATTATTCCCGATATTTTGGCAAGGAATAAGAGACCGAAAATTTGGTCTGCGGCTTGTTCCACCGGAGAGGAGCCGTATTCACTGGTCATGCTGATGTCGGATTTTATGCCCCTGAAAGATATCAAGATTTTCGCCTGTGATTTCGACACCGGAGCCATTGCAAAGGCAAAGGCGGGTATTTATACTGAAAAAAGCATCGCAAAAGTTCCGGATACCTTTAAAACCAAGTATTTCGAGTCCACCGGAAGAGGGATTGTCAAAATCAGCGATGCCGTCAAAGCTCAGGTGGAATTCAAAAAAATGAACCTCTTGTTGGACCCTTATCCTCAGAATTATGATTTGATCGTCTGTCGAAATGTCATGATTTATTTTACGGATGAGGCGAAGGATGAAATGTACAGAAAGTTTCACGACAGTCTGGTTCCGAACGGCTACCTGTTTGTCGGAAGCACGGAACAGATTATTCAGCCGGCAAGATATGGATTTGAAACGGATAAAACATTTTTTTATAAAAGAAAAAAATAAGAGAGAGGCTTGATTTGGCAGCAGGACCATACAGCAGAATAGAGAAACTGCTTAAGCAGACGAAGGATGCGGTAGAAGAAAGCGGCCGTCAGATTGACGGGATTGTGACCAACACCAGAGAGAAGATTCACAGTTTGAAAGATGAATTGATTGAAGTGGAGGCGCGTATCGCCGCGATTATTATGATGGTGGATGCCTTTGACCGAAGCATTTTGGAACTGCGTACAAAAGCTAAGACATATGAGAGTACGCTTGGAAAAAGTGCACCCGAAACGAAAGCCATCTATGCGGAAATCAAAGATATTTCGATGAAGGCGGAGTTCAATCGCAAAGAGGAATCCGCGTTGCGCCTGCGTCGCGACAATATCGAGCGTTTCCTGAAAGAGAACGGAGAGCTTCTGGTAAAGTCTGAGAAAGTATTGCAACAAGTGCTTGTTGCAATATCCTATCTTGAGATCGAATCTCTTCCTTCTTCCGATACAACCGTTCTCAGGGTTATCAATGCTTCAGATGCGGAAAAGAGAAGATTGTCGAGGGATATTCACGACGGTCCGGCACAGTCTCTGGTCAATATCATGTTGATCGCGGAGTATGCGGAAAAAATGGTCGATGTGGCTCCGAACCAGCTGAAGAACGAGCTCAGAAGCATCAAAATGGCTGCGAA
>JAUMXJ010000051.1:6287-7517 GCA_030529205.1 Bacillota bacterium
TTACCGATATTAGACGCATTATTTTCGATCTCATGCCGTACACGATGACGGACTACGGCTTGGTAGAGACGCTGAATACATTTATTCAAAATCGAAAAGGAGTGGAGTTCAATCTGATCATTCACGAGAAGGCAAAAATTGCATCTTCTTTGATAGAAAATAATTTGTTTAGGATTGTTCAAGAAATTCATTCTAATATTGTAAAACATTCGCGTGCAAAACATGCTACACTACAATTGAATATCGACAAAGACAGGATTACACTTTCAGTTCAGGATGATGGAATCGGGTTTGATGCAAACAAAAACAATTCGGGGTACGGATTGGTGAGTATTGCGGACAGAGTCGAGTTGTTGAACGGAACGCTTGAGGTGGAATCTCGCCCGGGCGAGGGGACGTCCATCAGGGTCATCGTTCCAAATAAGGAGGATTATGAAAAAGATATTCGTAACAGATGATCATACCATGGTGAGAGATGCATTTGTAAAAGTGCTCGAACTGACCAATAATACAATCGTTGTGGGTTCCGCAAGCAGTGGAGAGGAGTGTCTGGAGAAATTGGCGGTTGCCGAGCCGGATGTCCTACTCCTCGATATTAACATGCCGGGAATGAATGGGATCGATGTCCTGAAAGAGGTCAAGTCCAAATATCCGGCGGTCAAAGTGATTATGTTGACGGTTCACGATGATCACGCATACATTGCGGATGCCGTAAAATCAGGGGCTGACGGATATGTTCTGAAAGGTTCCGAGGTGGAAACATTGGAAAAAGCGATTAACACCGTTTGTCAGGGAACCAAGTATTTTTCACCGTCGGTTCAGGGAATGCTCAATTCCAAAAAATCCGATCACGACGAAGATGTCTTGACATCCAGAGAAAAACAGGTTCTCAATTTGCTTGCGGAAGGATATTCCAACCGCAATATTTCAGAGGAGTTGGAAGTGAGTGAAAAAACCGTTAAAAATCACTTGTCCAGCATCTTCAAGAAGATCGGTGTGTCCGATCGAACCAATGCGGTGATTTATGCACTGAAAGGCAAAAATAAGCAATAAGACAAGTGGAGTATACTGTTTTCGAGCGGTATATTCCATTTTTGTTGATATATCTTTGTGCGAAAAGCACAAGGTAAAGTACTGGGAGGAATATGAAAAAGTTTGATGAAATCAGCAAAAAGTTTGATTCTGCGTGGGAATCTCTCACAGACAAACAAGTGAAAGAGTGTGAAGAGT
>JAUMXJ010000052.1 GCA_030529205.1 Bacillota bacterium
GAGAAGGGTATCGGAAACGGTATTTCACTGTTCATCTTTGCAGGTATTGTGGCATCCATTCCGGGTGCTGTCATCGAGACGACGCTCAAATTGAAAGAGGGTGCCGTCAATATCCTGGCAGTACTTGCGTTTGTGGTGGTATCGCTCGTTGTCATTATGGGAATCGTGTTCATCCAACAGGGAACAAGAAAAATTCCCGTACAGCATGCGAAAAAAGTTGTAGGAAGAAAAGTGTACGGCGGAAATGCAACACACATCCCGCTCAAAGTCAACCAGGCAGGTGTTATTCCAATCATCTTTGCGATTTCCCTGCTCATGGTTCCGATGATTTTTGCACAATTCTTTCCGGAGTCCGGTTACGCAATGTTCATGAGAAGTCACTTCGGTGCGACATCGTTCGCTTATAACTTGCTGTATGTACTCCTGATTATCGGGTTTACGTACTTCTATACAAGTGTAACGTTCAATCCGGTTGAGATTGCGGACAGACTCAAGACAAGCGGCGGCTTCGTTCCGGGTATTCGTCCGGGCAAACCGACGTCGGATTTCTTGACAAAGACTGTAAACAGAATCTCGTTCGCAGGAGCAATCTTCCTTGCGGTTGTGGCGATCATTCCGAATATCCTCGGTATCGTATTCCCGCAGATGAGTTTCGGCTTTGGCGGAACATCACTATTGATTCTCGTCTCGGTTGCGCTTGAAACCATGAAACAGATTGAGGCGCAAATGATGATGAGACATTATGAGGGCTTCTTAGATTAAGCATATGAAAATAATATTACTTGGGCCTCCCAGTTCGGGCAAAGGCACACAGGCACAGTTTATAACCGAAAAGTTCGACATTCCTCATATTTCGACGGGAGACATTCTGCGTCAGAACATCAGAGAGGGTTCGGAGCTCGGTTTGAATGCAAAGGCGTACATGGAAAAAGGTGATCTGGTTCCCGACAGTCTCATCAACGATATGATGGCGAAAAGACTTGCGGAATCGGATTGCGAAGCGGGGTTTTTGTTGGACGGCTTTCCCAGAACCGTTGAGCAGGCAAATAAGCTTGATGAGGTTCTCGGCAGCCGTCGGCTCGATGCGGTCATCGTCATCGACGTCGACTCGGATGAGCTTGTGGCTAGAGCTGTGGGCAGACGGGTTTGCCCGAAATGTTCCGCATCATTTCACATCAAGAACAAACCTTCTCAAAAAGGCGAGTTCTGTGACAATTGCGGCGATAAGCTCGTACAGAGAGAAGATGATGTGGAGAGCACGGTTCGCAACAGACTTGAAGTATATGATAAGAGGACGAGCGTCCTGATCAAGTACTACGAAGACAGAGGAATTGTGCACAAAGTAAACGGCAATGCTTCACCTGTTGAAGTGAGCACGGAAATTATTAGTAGACTGAATGATATACATTAAAAGTGAAGCTGAAATAGAAAAAATGCGTGTGGCGGGACGGATCCTCGCAAAAGTACACGAGGCGGTGGAAAAGAAAATCGCTGCCGGGGTCACGACCAAGGAGCTGGATAAGGTCGCCTATGATACGATTATCGCACATGGGGCGACGCCTTCATTCCTCGGCTTGTATGACTATCCTGCCACAATCAACGCATCCGTTAATGAAGAGGTTATTCACGGGATACCGGGGCCTCGAAAGCTGAAAGAAGGCGACATCATCAGTGTTGACATCGGTGTGTATTACGACGGCTTTCACTCCGATGCGGCCAGGACACATGCGGTCGGACAAATTTCCGACGAAGCGAGAAGGCTGATCGAAGTGACCAGACAATCTTTCTTTGAAGCTCTCAAGTTCTGTAAAGAAGGAATGAGAGTCGGCGATATTTCCAACGCCGTACAGAGTTATGTGGAGGCTGCCGGGTTCGGAGTACTTAGAAATTACACCGGTCACGGAGTCGGAAAAAAACTGCACGAGGATCCTTCGGTGCCGAACTACGGCGAGGCGGGAAGGGGCCCGAGACTCCAAAAGGGAATGGTTATCGCAATCGAGCCCATGGTGACGCAGGGAACGCACAGGAATAAAATTCTGGGAGACGACTGGACGGTGGTAACCCTGGACGGAAAGCTGTCCGCACACTACGAAAACACAGTTGTCATTACGGACGGGGAACCGGAAGTCCTGACACTGACAGAGGGTGAAAAATGCTAGAACGAGGCAGTGTCGTAATCTCTTTGTCCGGGCGTGATAAAGGAAGAAAGATGGTCGTTGTCGAAATCATCGACGAGGACTATGTCTTGGTAGCAGACGGCGATCTTCGAAAAATCGAAAAGCCGAAACGAAAAAAACGAAAACACATCAAAAAAATGAATCATGACCAAGTTGAAATCATATCAAACAGTCAGCTAGCAACCGTGCTAGGAGGTGGAGTAATTGGGTAAAGGTGATACAATAGAGCTTGAAGGCGTGGTAGTAGAGACACTGCCGAACGCGATGTTCAAAGTCAAGCTCGACAACGGACATATTGTACTATCCCATATCTCGGGTAAACTCAGAATGAATTTTATTAGAATTCTTCCCGGGGATAAGGTGACAATAGAGTTATCGCCATATGATCTTACCAGAGGTAGAATCACTTGGCGTGAAAAAAACTAAGGAGGGTTTCATGAAAGTTAGACCATCGGTAAAACCAATGTGCGAAAAATGCAAGGTTATTAAGAGACATGGTAAAGTCATGATAATCTGTGAAAACCCTAAGCACAAACAAACACAAGGTTAAACAAAATAAAGCGCGGCTGATAATCTTTAAATTGTTAACCACTTACAAAATGGGAGGTGTCATTTAATGGCAAGAATCGCGGGCGTGGACCTGCCAAGAGATAAAAGAGCGGTTGTGGGTCTTACCTATATTTTCGGTATCGGACGTACAACCTCGGAAAATCTTCTTGCAAAAGCAGGCATCAGTGAAGATACAAGGGTTAAAGATCTCACTGAAGACGAAGTCAGTAAGCTGAGGCAGCTGATCGAAAGCGAACTCATGGTTGAGGGTGACCTGAGACGTGAAGTTGCACTGAATATCAAAAGGCTGAAGGAAATCGGCTGTTACAGAGGTATCAGACATAGAAAAGGTCTGCCTGTAAGAGGACAGAAGACAAAGACAAACGCTAAGACCTGTAAGGGACCTAAGAAGACAGTTAGCCGCAAAAAGGCGAAGAAATAAGAGGTAGGATATGGCAGCTAAAAAAGTTAAAAAAATCAGAAAAAGACGCGAAAGAAAAAATATTGATCGTGGTCAGGCACATATCCAAGCCACTTTTAATAATACGATCGTTACCATTACAGACAATGAAGGAAATGCTGTTGCTTGGTCAAGTGCGGGCGCACTTGGATTCAAAGGCTCTAAGAAATCAACGCCTTATGCTGCACAACAAACTGCTGAAACAGCGGCAAGAGCGGCTATGGAGCACGGGCTGAAATCAGTAGCAGTATTCGTAAAAGGTCCAGGTTCAGGACGCGAATCGGCGATCAGATCCCTCAATACTGCGGGACTTGATATTACTGCTATCGCTGATGTCACTCCTATACCTCACAATGGCTGCAGACCGCCAAAGAGAAGAAGAAATTAATCGGTTGGAGGATAGAAATGGCAAGATATAGAGGACCTGTACTCAAAAGATGCGCTTCTCTCGGACTTACTCCGGAACAGATGGGGATGTCAAAGAGCTCGAATCGCAGAAAAGATAAAAGACAAAAGAAACTGAGCGAATACGGTACACAGCTTCGAGAAAAGCAAAAAGCGAAATTCTTCTACGGAATGCAGGAAAAGCAATTCCGCGCATTCTTCGACAGAGCTGCAAAGATGCCGGGACAAACCGGTGAAAACCTTGCAAAGCTTCTTGAACTTCGTATGGACAACATCGTTTACCGTCTCGGATTTGCGGCAACAAGAAAAGAAGCAAGACAAATGGTTGTTCACGGCCACTTCCTGCTCAACGGCAATGCACACGACATTCCGTCCATGTGCTTGAAACCCGGCGATGTAATCGAAGTAAGGGAAAACTCCAAAGGACATCCGCGTATTAAGGATAACCTGGCTGCAAGATCACTCGGCGTGGTCAGATGGCTCAGTATCGACCCGGATGCAATGAAAGGAACCGTTGTTGAGAATCCGATCAGAGAACTTCTCGACTTCGAACTCGAAGAACGTCTTATCGTGGAGTTTTACTCGAAGTAATAATCCTAGGAGGGTTTATGATAGAAATAGAAAAACCAACCATCAAGACCTTGGAATTATCTCCGGACGGCAGGTATGGAAAATTTGTCGTCGAGCCTCTTGAGAGAGGATATGGAATAACTCTGGGAAATAGCCTTAGGCGGGTTTTGCTTTCGTCACTTCCTGGTTATGCAATCAAGTCAGTTAGAATTCAGGACGTACTACATGAATTTACGACTGTCAAAGGTGTAAAGGAAGATGTCGTCGAATTGATTCTCAATATTAAGAATCTGCATGCAAAGATTCATTCTGACGAGATGACGAAGACTCTGCGCATTGAAGCGGATACTCCGGGTGTAGTAACAGCGGGAGATATCATCGCCGAAGGCGATGTGGAGATACTCAATACGGATATGCATATTTGCACAATCGCGGAAGGCGGCTCCCTCAAAATGGAGCTCATCCTCAGCAGAGGACGCGGTTATGTGCCTGCAGAAAACAACAAGGATCCGGAAGCGCCGCTCGGATGGCTGCCGGTTGACTCCATCTACACACCTGTAGAGAAAGTCAATTTCACAGTCGAGAAGACGAGAGTTGGAAAGGTCACCGACTTTGACAAGCTCTTCCTCGAAATCTGGACAAACGGAACGATTCTTCCGAATGAAGCGGCTTCGTTGGGCGCAAAGATTCTGATGGAGCATCTCAATCTCTTTGTAGAGATTTCAGATATGGCTCAAAAAGTTGATATAATGGTCGAAAAAGAAGATGACAGTCGCCGCAAGGTGCTCGATACAACGATTGACGATCTTGAACTTTCTCCGAGAGCCTACAACTGTCTTAAGAGAGCGAATATTCACACAGTTGAAGTTCTTATCTCGAAGTCGAAGGCAGAACTCAAAAAAAGTGCGTAACTTTGGCGAAAAATCGCTTGACGAGATTATCAATAAACTTGATGACTTAGGTCTTGAGCTTAGAAAAGAAGAAGAATAAGGAGTAGGAAATGAGAAAGTATAGAAAACTTGGTCGCCCATCTTCTCATCGTATGTTGATGTTTAGAAACCTTACGACCTCACTCTTGAAGAACGGCAAGATTGAAACGACTGCTACCAGAGCAAAGGAAACACGCAAGTTCGCTGAAAAAATGATTACACTCGGCAAGCGCGGTGACCTTCATGCAAGAAGACAAGCTCTTTCTTTCATGACAGAGGAAGCGGTAGTGAAGAAGCTGTTTGACGAAGTGGCTCCGAAGTATGCGGATAGAAACGGCGGATATCTCAGATTGGTGAATATCGCACCAAGAAGAGGCGATGCGGCTCCTATGTGCAGAATCGAGCTTGTATAATTACGGATACAGTGATACAAATAGCCTTGGAGAACTCCAAGGCTTTCTTTTTCATTGAGGGAATTCTCGGGCAGGAAAAAATATGAAGAAAAACGACAAGAGAAAAAAAAGACAATTGTCGGAAGAAGTCGAGGAGATTTTCGATTTTTCCGACGGCCCCTTTCATGAGGAGTCGCTTTCGCATTATTTTACAGATGATGGAGAGCTTAAAGACGAAATCCGACATTTTGAATACAAAATCCTGGGAAAGACTTTACAGATCACCAGCAACAGCGGGGTTTTTTCAAAAAACCATGTAGACAGAGCGAGCGATCTGTTGATTCATAGCGTTTTAAAATGCGAGGACGTCTTGCAGCGTGATGCTTGCTCGGGAGGCACGGAAGCGATTCGAATTGCGGACCTGGGTTCGGGCTATGGTATAATCTTACTCAGTCTTCTCACCGTCCTTAAGGACAGCATCGGGGTCGGCTACGAGGTGAGCAATCGCGCGGGGAGACTGGCGCGGATCAATGCCAAGAAAAACGGTTTGAAAGAGCGTGTACGCTTTGAGCCGGGAGATCTCAGGCAGAAGGAAGACTGCGAAGCGCCGTTTGACCTGGTTGTGACCAATCCGCCGATTCGTGCCGGTAAGGATGTCGTGTATGCCTTTTACGAATTTGCCTTTCGAAACCTGTCTCCAAACGGGAGATTGTATGTCGTTATCAGCAAAAATCAGGGTGCCAACTCGACAAAGAAATACTTGGAAGAGTTGTTCGGAAATGCGGAAATTGTGAAAAAAGAATCCGAGTTTCGCGTAATCAAGGCCATTAAGCAGGGCGATGGCAACCGGATTTGATGACAACAATCCCGAGCGGATAAAGACGATACAAGATGAACAATAAAAATTTAAGAGAATACGCTATAGTGTATTTATTGCAATACATTTCGCAGGAAGTGAAGTTTGATTAAATTCAGTAATGTCAGTTTTAAATACGAAGATGAGACGGACGAAGACAAGTATGCACTGAGAGATGTGAGTTTTGAGGTGCGAAGGGGTGAATTTGCCTGTGTAATCGGGCAAAACGGCTCCGGAAAGTCCACCTTGTCCAAGTTGATCAATGCGATTTACTCCCCTACGGAGGGGAAGGTATTCGTCGGCGGTATGGACACCTCCGATCCGGCACAGATTTGGAATATCCGCAAACAGGCGGGCATGGTATTTCAAAATCCGGACAACCAGATGGTGGCGACCATTGTCGAGGAGGATGTCGCATTCGGCGCGGAAAATCTCGGGATTCCCTCCGAGGAAATCAGGCGTAGGGTGGAAACATCGTTGTCGACGGTCGGGATGTCCGCGTATCGTTTCAAATCCCCCGAACACTTATCCGGCGGTCAAAAACAGAGAGTTGCCATCGCGGGAATTTTGGCTATGGAACCGGAGTGCATCGTGTTTGACGAATCCACCGCAATGCTCGATCCGTCCGGAAGGAAAGAGGTGATGGCTGTCATCTCCCATCTGCACGCTCAGGGGATGACGGTGATTCTGGTCACCCATCACATGGATGAAGCGGTGCGCGCGGACAAAGTGTTTGTCATGGATTCAGGAAGAATCGTCATGAGCGGACCGCCAAGGGATATTTTTCGCAATCCGGATGAGCTCAGGAGATTGCGATTGGATATCCCGTTTTCCGTCTACGCGAGCCTTGAACTTGAGAGACGCGGAATTCCGATTGACATCAGTCTGACTCCCGAAGAATTATCGGATGCGCTGCATCGCATCAAATTGTCCGGGAGTCTGTCCGACGGTACACCTTCAAACGCTTCACCTTTAAGCACTTCACCTTCAAACGCTTTGCATATCGAGCCTTCCGCCGGCTATAAGGAGATTCCGACCGTTCGGTCGGACGACTCAAAATTCGCACGTGTACATGGCGAAGTACATGGAAATGCATATGGTGAGGGACATGAA
>JAUMXJ010000053.1 GCA_030529205.1 Bacillota bacterium
TCTGAGTATTCACAATATCAGGTATCTGCTCAAATTGATGGAGAGGGTCAGAGAAGGAATAGAAAACGACGAGATTTAAATTCCCGTGTTTTCCGGATCCTCATCTCCGCGGGTCCGTTGTTTCATGTTTACTTCAGCTTGTATGCACCTCGAGTGCATACTTTTTTTGTCCTATTATCCCGGCGTTCGATTTCATTACATAAAATTCCGTTTTTTATTAAACGAATGATTCAAAAAAGGAGATAAATGCTCGTTTTTCGGCGATGTTTATTTGCTTCTCTCTTTTGTAATCGTTTAGAAATATAAAATGCAGAAAAAGACGGTGTGAAAGGCGTATTTTGATGCGTTTTTCCTCTCTTTGGAAGGTTCATTCATAAATCATTCAATATTTTGATTCGTGTGCTATGTTGAAAATACTTTGTTGCAGGCATATTTTATTAGGTTGTAATATTTTTATATAGCAACTTGAAATAAATTGTGAATTAGAGTATATTGGAGGTAGTCTAATTATAGGAGGGACTTTATGGGCTGGTTGTCTATCTTACCACCACTCATCGCAATTGTGCTGGCGATTATTACGAAAGAAGTGTTGTCATCGCTATTGGTAGGTATTGTAGTAGGTATTTTGATATTTACGCAAGGGAATGTTTATGAGGCGATCAAACTCCTCGGAGACCTGATCGGAACGAGTATCGGCGGACACGGAAGCATGCTCCTGTTCCTGGGTTTGTTGGGATGTTTGGTTGTGGTTGTGACAAAGGCGGGAGGCTCGTTTGCGTATGGAAAATGGGCATCAAAGAGAATCAAGAGCAAAGCCGGAGCGCAGATTGCCACTGCATTACTCGGAATGTTGATTTTCATTGATGACTATTTTAACTGTCTGACCGTGGGTACTGTTATGAGACCGGTAACGGACAACTACAAAGTGTCCAGAGCAAAGCTTGCTTACCTGATTGACTCTACAGCTGCTCCGATATGTATTATCGCACCGGTATCTTCTTGGGCGGCATCGGTTATTGCCTGCTTTACCGATGCGGGGGTCGAAGGCGGAATGGCGATGTTTATTAAGACCATCCCGTTCAATCTGTATGCCATCCTGACCTTGATTATGGTGTTCTACTTCTGTGTTGCGAAACACGACATCGGACCGATGAAGAAACACGAAGAAGTGGACAATTCTCTCGATGCGAAACAACAAAAAGAGCTTGATGTTCCGGTCTCCGAAAAAGGTACCGTTATGGATCTCGTGATTCCTGTTCTCGCATTGATTTTCTTTACCATTCTGTTCATGTACCTCACCGGATATGAATCAATCAAAGAGACTGTCGAAAATCCGGATTTGACACAGATTTTCGGTAATGCGAGTACGAATTTGTCACTCGTTGTCGGAGGATTCCTGTCGCTGCTTGTAGCTTTCGTCATGTATATCCCGAGAAAGCTTCTCTCATTCAAGGATTTCATGGAATCCATGTTTGAAGGTGTCAAATCGATGGTTCCGGCGATGATGATTTTGATTCTCGCCTGGTCGATCGGGGGGATTACGCAAGAGGAGTACCTCAATACGGGTTCATTTATCGCATCCCTGATTAAAGGACAGGATGTGGCGGCGTTGCTTCCTCCGATTATCTTCCTGATCGGTGCGGTGATGTCGTTCTCTACAGGAACCGCATGGGGAACATTCGGTATTTTGATTCCTATTCTTGTTCCGATTGTTCAATCCCTTGAAATTACACATATGTATCCGATTATTTTCGCGGCGATCTTCTCAGGATCGATTTTCGGAGACCACTCATCGCCGATTTCGGATACGACGATTCTCTCTTCGGCAGGTGCCGGATGTCGTCATATCGAGCACGTCAGAACACAGCTTCCTTACGCGATTACCGTTGCCGTCGCGGCGTTCTTCGGATTTATCGCCGGCGGTTTCACAAACAATGTGTATGTGACAATCGGAGTAGGAGTCGCAGTGCTTCTTCTGCTCATCTATATTCAAAAAATGCTCAGCAACAAAAATACAAGTACAGGAAAAGCAAGGGCATAACCTCCTTATGGTATTGCACGTAAAAAATATCCACCGGTTACGCCGGTGGATATTTGTTTTGTAGATGATTTCAGTTTTTGAGTATCAGAAGCGAGAAATAGCTGCTTTTTTCGGGTGCCGCTTTCATATCGAAGTATGTCTTTTCGTCCGGAAGGCTGGCTTTTACAACCATTCTGGTCTTGTCGATCAAGCCTTTTTTCTCCAACTTTTCTCGCAGAGAGGCGAGTGTTCTGCCGCTCTTCATAAATACCTTGTTCCCTTGATAATCCAGCGCTTCGTCCAGGACATCGTAGCCTGCGGGCACGATGAGGAGCGGTTCGTCTCCTTCGCAAAGACTGTCGTTGAGGCTCGCCGCCGCGGCGCAGAAGGACGGAATGCCCGGGACGAGAGAGGTGTCATATCCTGCCGCTTCAATGATTTTGTGAATATACATATAGGTGCTGTATATCGAAGGATCTCCAAGGGTGATAAAGGCGATGGTTTGTCCGGAATCCAAGTGTTTTTTAATATCGGCAGCACATTCTTCGTGCATTTTTCGCACATATTCTTTGTCTCTGGACATCGGCATGAGGTATTCCAGAAGTCGGGCATTCTTGACATGGTCTCTGACAATGTTGAGCGCGAGATTGCTCGGCTCGCTCCCGTCCGCCTGTTTTCCGGATGTGGGATAAGCAATGAAGTCCGCCTGTTCCAAAGTTCTGATTGCCTTTACCGTCAAAAGCTCGGGGTCTCCGGGTCCGACTCCGACCCCGATCAGTCTTCCTTTTTGGGTTGTTTTCTTGATTTCCATTTTAATTCTCCGCTTTTGATCTTTTTCTTTATGTCTATGATTATCATGCGTTTCATCATGTGTCAACTTATATTGGCATAGTTTCGATTTGTGTTATAGAATACAGTGAACGCTTCAATATTTTGACTCTAGGAAAGGTTGTGTCACAAACATGATGAATATTGTACTTTTGGAGCCGGAAATCCCCGATAATACGGGAAACATCGGACGGACATGTGTTGCAGCGGGCGCCAGACTGCATTTGATTAAGCCTCTCGGCTTTGATATCGGTGAAAAAGCGGTGAAGAGAGCGGGACTTGATTATTGGAATGATTTGGAGTTGTTTGTATACGAAAATTATCAGGAATTTCTTGAAAAGAATCATTTTCCCGTCGTGGTAATGGCGACCACCAAGGCGCAGAAGAACTATACGGAAGTGGAGTACGGAGCGGACAGTTTTATCATGTTCGGAAAGGAGAGCGGAGGGATTCCGGAGGAAATCCTGGTTTCTTCGCCCGAAACATGTGTGAGAATTCCGATGCAATGTGATATTCGATCTTTGAATTTATCCAATGCCGTGGCAATTGTTCTGTATGAGGCACTCAGACAAAACGGCTTTAGGTCCTTGGAGCAGGAGGGAAGATTGCATCGTTTGCATTGGGAATCAAATCGGAATAATGATTAAAAATATGATTTAAATTGTAAATGATTGGAATTTATAGTAGAATGTTGAGGATTATTCCGGAATATGCCGATGAGAGTACGTAGATTCGTCGAGTATTCCGTAGAGGAGAGGAGTCAGTCTTGTTTAAGGAACATTTAGAGATTATTACCGAGGGTGCGGTAAAGAAATATCAGTTTTTGAAGTCCGGTCCGATGGCGTACATCGTATCGGCAATGTGGGCGGGGGCTTCCATCGGAATCGGAACCATTTTGATTGCAACATTGGGAGCATACGGCGACAAGTACGGCTACGCGATGACGAAGGCGGTCATGGGGTTTTCGTTCAGTGTGGCTCTCAGCATAGTGCTGATGTGGGGACTTGAGTTGTTTACCAGCAGCAACCTCTTTATGACGGTAGGCGGGTTACAGAAGCGAATTAAGTGGAGAAGTGTGCTCTCCGTGTGGCTGATTACCTTCGTGGGAAATTTGGTGGGGGCGATTATCCTGTCTTTGATCTATAAAAACACGGGGCTCGCCGATTTCGTGTCGGAGTATTTTTTGAAAATGGCGGAGTCGAAGACATCACCCGACGCAATTTCCCTTTTTGCAAAGGGGATGCTTTGCAATGTGATGGTTTGTCTTGCCGTGCTGATCAGCTACAAGATGAAAAGCGAATCCGGAAAGCTGATTATGGTTTTTTTGTGCATCTACACCTTTATCATACTCGGGTTTGAACACAGCGTTGCCAATATGACACTGTTTTCGATGACCACCTTCTTGGGATTCGGCGAGATGATTACGCCGGAGTTGATTATGCACAATATGATTCCTGTCACGCTCGGAAATATTGCCGGCGGCGGATTGCTTTTGGGCGGGTCCCTGTATTTTATGGGGAAGAAATAGGCGGAAAACCCGTTCCTGTGATTTTAAGCTGCATGTTTTTGTTATAATGGATACGGATGTATCTATGAAGACAATCAAAAAATCATTTCACGCCTCGCCCTCTCAGACCATCATGGCGGGTTTCGCCTTCATGATTCTGATCGGTGCGTTTCTTTTAAACCTCCCTGTTGCAAGTCAAAACGGAGAGAGTGTCGGATTTATAAATGCTCTTTTTACTGCAACTTCAGCAAACTGTGTAACGGGACTGGTTGTTGTGCCTACCGCTACACAGTGGTCTTTGTTCGGAAAAATCGTCATCCTGATTTTGATTCAGCTCGGGGGGCTCGGTTTTATGACCGTGATTACCTTGGCGATGCTGTTTGTCAGAAGAAAGATCTCTCTGCGCAGCAGAAAGGCGATTCAAGCGTCCTTTAATCAGGACGACATCGGCGGAATGATTCGTCTTGTCAAAAAAGTATTTAAAATAACACTGTTGTTTGAACTTATCGGGGCGATTTTTCTCGCCGCGTTTTTTTATTTTCAGGGAATGAATCATGCCGGGACGGATATTCCCGGCATATCCGGTTTGCAGGATATGACCGTGTTCAAAGCATTGTGGCTCGGACTGTTCCATTCCGTATCGGCTTTTTGCAATGCCGGGTTCGACATTATCGGCGACAGCAGCATTGTCCCTTTTCAGTCCGGGATTTTCTTGAATATCGTCCTCATGATTTTGATTGTCTCCGGAGGATTGGGATTTACTGTCTGGGAGGAGTTGCTCCTGCTCATTCGCAATCCGCGCAGACACGCGCTGCGGATTCGATTGCGAAGATTATCGCTGCATACCAAGATTGTGTTGATTATGACGATATCATTGATTTTGATCGGGTGGGGAATGTTCCTGCTCTTTGAATCTTCAAATCCGGAGACCTTGGCTTTAATGAATCATCGCGACAAGGGGCTCGCCGCTCTGTTTCAGTCCGTTACGCTTCGCACGGCGGGGTTTAACAGCATTCCGCAGGAGAATTTGACGGAGATGTCCAAGTTCGTCTCCTCCATGCTGATGTTGGTGGGCGGGTCGCCTGTGAGTACGGCGGGCGGTATGAAGACGGTCAGCATGGGCGTCATCCTCCTTTCGATGTACGCTCTTCTGCGCAATCGCTCGAAGATTGAAGCCCTCGGCAGGACACTTCCGCTCGATGTTCTGCAAAAAGCGCTGACCGTAGCGGCAACCATGTCGATTGTCGTATTTGCCTCCGTCGTGTTGCTGTATTTCACCGAGGGCGGCAGGACGGGAGCGTCGTCGCTGATCGATCTCGTCTACGAGACATGTTCTGCAGCCGGAACGGTCGGTGTAACTGTGGGCGTGACTTCCCGGCTGAGTGTGGCGGGAAAAATTGTGATTATGATCTGCATGTACTTGGGACGCCTCAGCCCGGTGACCGTGATGGTTGCCCTCAACCGCAAAATAAATATATCCAAGGATGCGATTTCCATGCCGGAAGAGCGGGTCATCATCGGATGAGAATGGGGAAAAAATGTGGATGAACGGAGGAAAAATGGCGAAGAAGAATCACTATACACAATTTGCCGTATTGGGACTCGGAAGATTCGGCATGAGCATCGTACAGACGCTTTCCGAGTATGATGTCAATGTCCTGGCGTGCGACAGAGACGATGTAAAGCTTCAGCATGCCATGGAATACGCCACCCATGTTGTCAAAGCGGATGTGTTTGATGAGATGGCGCTCGAACGTTTGGGATTGGGCAGTTTTGATGTCGTCATTATGGCGATGGGAGAAGACTTTGAAGCTTCTCAAATTGCAACCATGATTGCAAAAGAAAAAGGGGTAAGACGCGTCATTGTCAAAGCGAGGAATCAGAGACAGAAAAAGATTCTGAAGAGCATCGGGGCGGATGAAGTCATATTGCCCGAATACGAAATGGGAAAAAAGCTTGCCAGGCGTCTTGTCAGCTCCGATATTCTCGATATTCTCGAAGAATCGGATCTTTATACCGTGGCTGAAATGGAACCTCGTCGGGAATGGTGGGGAAAGACTTTGCGTGAGACCGACATCAGAAAGAAATACGGCATCACGGTCTTGGCTACGAGAAGGGGAGAGAGACTGACGATTCCCGTTTCTCCGGATCAAGTGATTGAACAGGATGATGTCCTGATTGTGTTTACTGAAAAAAAAGCATAATAAACGAATAGGGGAGGTCGGGATGAAAATTTGTACGCTGATGGACAATATTTCCCGCGACGATGCTTACAAGGCGGAGTTCGGGCTCAGTTACTATATTGAGACGGGAAATTGTAGTATTTTATTCGATGCCGGTTCTACACATCTGTTCGCGGAGAATGCGGAAAAAATGGACATCGATTTGTCCAAGGTCGATGTGGCGGTGTTGTCTCACGGGCATTTTGATCATGGCGGAGGTTTGCTTCATTTTTTGAAGATTAACAATCACGCGAAAGTATATGTCGCCGAAGCTGCATTCGATGAGTTTTTCAATGTGCGGGATGAGTACATCGGCTTGAACGCGGAACTCATGCAAAGCGATCGTATCGTCTATGTGAAGAACCATGTGCAGCTAGCCGAAGGGGTCGAATTGTTTTGTCCCGAGGTAGAATCCGGTCGGGGCGGATTTGCTCTCAAATATCCGATTGACGATTACGGACTGAAGGCATATCAGGACGGGAGATTGGTTTCGGACGATTTTCGTCACGAAATGTACCTGTTGATACGGGAACCGGATGTCGACCCGGGGGTCGATACGGGAAATGAGAAGTTGCGGACGGTGCTCTTCAGCGGATGTTCACATCGGGGGATTTTGAACATTATGTCCTGGTTTTCTCCGGATGTGTTGTTCGGCGGATTCCATCTTTTTCCTGTCGAAACATATGGAGAAGGAGCGGAAAAACTAAAAAAGCTCGCTAAGGAGTTGTTGGAATATCCGACTTTGTACTATACTTGTCATTGTACCGGTATCGTACAGTATGAATTCCTGAGCAGTCTGATGGAGGACAGAATTCGTTATCTGGCGGCCGGCGAGCAGGTGATACTGTAGCAAAAGTGCCGGTTGAAAAGGAT
>JAUMXJ010000054.1 GCA_030529205.1 Bacillota bacterium
CGGACGCACTCTTAGAGAATTTCAGCGGGAAGTCGGTTGAGGAAATCGATGTGAGAGCGGTACAGAAATCGGGATTTGAGTACTTTATTCCCTCCGTGCGGGAGGCTCTTAAAACGGTGAAGACATCCGAACTGATCCTCAGCGGTGCGAAGGGTCTCCTGGAGAATCAGGACATCACTTCGACCGAACAGCTCAAAAATCTTCTGGATATCATCGAGAACAGGGAGATGCTGGAAACTCTCTTTCGAGAGGTCATCGAGGAAAAAACGCATATTCCGGGCATCAAAATCGGCTCTGAATTTCGTGAGGAAGCGCTACAGGATTATGCCGTGATCTGTACGGAATTCGGTTTTCGCGATTCGGATAAGGGATTTATCGGAATCATCGGTCCGAAGCGAATGAACTACGCGTACAACGGTGCGCTTGTCGTCGGGTATTCCAATGCGTTGACGGAATTATTTACAGGCATTTATTTATAGGCATAGGGAGGAAATGTGTTAGGTTCAAAGAATAAGGCGGAGAAAGAGATGAAAAAACATGCTGATGAGGCGAAGGAACAAAAGATGACCGATACGGAAAAAGAGACAAGCTGCAAATCGAAAGCATGTGATTGTGAATCTGCCGAAGCAAAAGAAAAACCGGAAAAATCTTCTACCGATGATGAAAATCAATTGGAAAAACAATTGGCGGAGGAACAGGACAGGTACCTGAGGCTCAATGCGGAATTCCAGAACTACAAGAAGCGCGTGGAAAAAGAGAAAGCGGACCTGATCAAGTACGGAAATGAAAAGCTTTTAACCGATTTGCTCCTCGTCCTGGACAATATCGACAGAGCGGTCAAAAGTTCGGAGAATACCGAAGATACAAGGCTCAGAGACGGGATTCTTCTCATCAAGAAAGCCTTTGACGATTCTCTTGCGGCGAACGGCGTGGCGGAGATTGAAGCGAAGGACAAAGAATTCAATCATGACGAGCATTATGCGGTCATGACGGAAGAGATTGAGGGAATGCAGGAGGGCATCGTGGTGGATGTCTTGCAGAAAGGGTACAAGCTCAACGGAAAAGTGATCAGACCCTCAATGGTGAAAGTGACGAAGTAGCCGAACCGATCGTACTGCCGGCAATTCTGCCGGGGGGATGACGGACAGCTGTAAAGTCGTTGGAAACGGTAATAAAAATCTTATATATTTGGAGGAAAAAATGGCTAAAATTATTGGAATTGACCTAGGTACAACCAACTCATGCGTTGCTGTGCTGGAGGGCGGAAGTTCGGTTGTGATACCGAATGCGGAAGGAAACAGAACCACACCGTCAATCGTGGCGTTCACAAAAAACGGCGAGAGACTGGTCGGTGAGACTGCAAAAAGGCAGGCGATTACAAACCCTGACAGAACAATCAGTTCAATCAAAAGGGATATGGGTAGAGATAGAAGAATCACCATCGATGATAAGGTCTTTACTCCGCAGGATATCTCCGCAATCATTCTCCAAAAACTGAAGGCGGATGCGGAAAGCTATCTCGGGGAAAAAGTGACGGAAGCCGTGATTACGGTTCCTGCGTACTTCAGTGACGCACAGAGACAGGCGACTAAGGACGCCGGCAGAATCGCGGGACTCGAAGTGAAGCGTATTATCAATGAGCCGACGGCTGCAGCGCTCTCCTACGGTCTCGATAAGACGGACAAAAACCACAAGGTCATGGTCTATGACCTCGGCGGCGGTACATTCGACGTATCCATCCTTGAAATCGGAGACGGTGTGTTTGAAGTGCTCGCGACAAGCGGAAACAACCTCCTCGGCGGAGACGACTTCGACAAGGTTGTGATGGACTATATCGCGGATACATTCAAAGCGGAAAACGGAATCGACCTCAGAAATGACAAGATGTCGCATCAGAGATTGAAGGAAGCGTCGGAGAAGGCGAAGATGGAGCTCTCGTCGACACAGAGCACCAATATCAATGTGCCGTTTATCACTGCAACTGCTGAGGGTCCGCTTCACCTGAATATGGATTTGACGCGTGCAAAATTTGAACAGCTTACCAAGCATCTCGTCGATAAGACAATCGAGCCGGCGCAAAAGGCTCTCAAGGATGCGGGACTTTCGCCGAGTGAATTGGCACAAGTCATTCTGGTCGGGGGATCCACAAGAATCCCTGCAGTCCAGGAAGCGGTCAAGAAATTTACCGGAAAAGAACCGCATAAGGGAATCAACCCTGACGAAGTGGTTGCACTCGGTGCGGCGATTCAGGGAGGTGTATTGTCCGGTGATGTAAAGGACATCCTTCTCCTCGACGTCACTCCGCTGTCACTCGGAATCGAGACAATGGGCAATGTCTTCACAAAGTTGATTGAGAGAAACACCACCATTCCGACCAAGAAGTCGCAGATTTTCTCGACTGCAGCGGACAACCAGACAGCTGTCGACATCAAAGTGCTTCAAGGGGAAAGACAAATGGCATACGACAACATTCCTCTCGGAGAGTTCAGACTTGACGGTATTCCACCTGCAAGAAGAGGGGTTCCGCAGATCGAAGTGACATTTGACATCGATGCGAACGGAATCGTCAATGTTTCAGCAAAAGATATGGGAACAGGCAAGTCACAGCATATCACGCTGACAGCAAGTACAAATCTCTCTAAAGACGAAATCGAGAAGAAAGTCAAGGAAGCGGAGCAGTATGCGGAAGAGGATAAAAAGCGTCGTGAATTGATCGAAGAGAAGAACAAAGCGGACAATATGATTTATGAAATCGAAAAGTCTTTGGAAGAGCTCGGAGATAAAGTCGAAGAAGCTCAAAAATCCGATATCAAGGCGAAAATCGAGACGCTCAGAGCTGCGATGCTTGGAGATGACACTGAAAAAATCAGGACGGATCTCAAAGCGTTGATGGATGCCTTCCAACCGATTGCACAAAAACTGTACCAGCAAAATGCTGCAAGCGGTGGCGCTGAAGGTCCGCAGGGACCGGGTGCGCAGGGTCCGGGACCTGAAAATGTTGACGATGCAGACTACGAAGTGGTAGACTAACTTTTATGGATAAAAAGGATTATTACGAATTACTAGGCATAGATAAAAACGCCGATGAATCGAAGATCAAGTCGGCATATAGAAAACTCGCAATGAAATATCACCCGGATAAAAATCCGGGTGATAAAGTTGCAGAGGAGAAGTTCAAAGAGATCAATGAGGCATATGAAATTCTCTCCGATCCGCAGAAAAGACAAATGTATGACCAATACGGCCATGCGGCGTTTACGCAGGGCGGTGCCGGACCGACCGGTTACGGCAATTTCCAAGGCTTCAGCTTTGAAGATCTCCTCAATGAAATGTTCGGAGGATTCGGTGGCGGATTCGGCGGTTTCGGCGGCTCGTCCAGGGGCGGCGGTCCGCGCATGACAAAGGGCAACG
The DNA here is from genome assembly GCA_030529205.1 of Bacillota bacterium. GTDB lineage: Bacteria > Bacillota > Clostridia > Peptostreptococcales > Acidaminobacteraceae > JAUMXJ01. The sequence goes on from JAUMXJ010000054.1 coordinate 3,412, forward strand.
ACATCCATCTGGAGGTCGAACTGACCTTTGAGGAAGCCGCTTTCGGAAAAAAGCTCGATATTGAGTATCTGAGGACCGAAGAATGTGAACATTGTCACGGGACCGGAGGAGAACCGGGAAGCACGAAGAGCACCTGTAAGGATTGCGGCGGGAAAGGCAGCCAGCAGTTTATACAGAGAAGTCTGTTCGGAGAATCCATTACCACTCGGGTGTGCAGTACCTGTAAAGGCAAGGGAGAAGTCTACAGCAACGAATGTAAAGTGTGTAAAGGACGAACCCGTGTCAAAAAGAGAATCAAAAAGAATATCACCATTCCTGCGGGCGTTGCGGACGGAAATCAGATGAATCTCAGGGGCGAAGGAGATCTCGGGAACAACGGCGGACCGAGAGGAGATGTGCTCGTGTACATTCACACCAAGTCTCATCCGGAGTTTAAGCGTGAGGGTAATTCCGTATACTATCTGCTCAACATTTCCTATCCTCAGGCGGTGTTCGGCGACGAAGTGGTGATTCCGACCATCGACGGCAAAGTAAAAATCACCGTTCCCGAGGGAACACAGCCGGGCAAGATCCTCAAGGTAAAGGGAAAGGGAATTCCGATTCTCAACGGATACGGCAGAGGCGACATGTATGTCGAAATCAATATTGAGGTTCCGAAGGGGTTGAACAAGACGCAGAAGGATTTGCTGCACAAGTTTGACGCCGCGATGGGCGGAAGTATTGAGACGCCTCCGAAGCGTGGTCTCTTCGGAAAGAAAAAGGATTAATCATGATCTACAAAAAGATAACTTTGCGCACTCAGGAGACGGAACGTGCTTCGGCATGTTTCCTGATGCTCGGTGCGGAGGGAACGGAACTGATATCAAGCACTGAAGAGGACCTTCAGTGCTTTCAATTTGATTACTTGGATATGCCGCACTCGGATATCGACGGTGTAGCCGCGAGTTTTGTGTGTGATTCCGAAAATACGGATATGCTCTTACTCAGTGACGGCAGTCGAATGCCTTTGGAAGAATTTCTCGGGCATTTGAAGGGTTTCGGCTTTGAGGAGATCGAGGTTTTGGAGCTGGATTCCGCGGACTGGGAGGACGAGTGGAAAAAATACCTGAAGGTCAGTCGTCTCAGCAAATTTACCATTGTGCCGCTGGTGGAAGAGGATGGCGGAGAATCGCTGCCCGACCATATCTACATTATCCCCGGCAAGGCGTTCGGAACCGGTATTCACGAGACCACACAGCTCTGTGTGGAGTTGCTCTGTCAATTTGTAAAGCAAGGTGATGTCGTGGCGGATATCGGCACAGGCAGCGGGATTTTGGCAATTGCAGCGAAGAAGTTGGGTGCATCTGAAGTGTTTGCGGTGGACAATGATCGAGAAGCTTTGGAAAACGCTGTGCTGAATGCCGAGAGAAACTGCGTTTCTCTACAGATTTCCTGTGGAAACCTGGCAAATGAACTGAACCGAAGTGTCCAAGTTGTCGTGGCGAATATCATTGTCAAAGCGGTTATCGAGCTCGCCGATCAGGCGAAGGAGCTCTTGGTCAAGGACGGCGTTTATATCTGTTCCGGAATCATTCAGGAAGAAAAGCAAAATGTTGTGGACGCACTGCTAAAAAAGGAATTTCGAATATTAAAAATCATGGATATGGAAGAATGGTGTGCCATTGCGGCATCGCCTGAAATATAAAAACAGAAGGGAACGAATCGATGAAAAAACGAGGACGAATATGCACAGGCTGAGACTTGAGAAAGCGGCGGGTGATCAATACAGCAGCGAGACGCGTAAAGCGGTCATTGTCTCCGCTGACACCCTGTCCCACATCAATGCGCTGCGGCTTCGCGACCATGAAGAGGTGGAAATGGTCGATTTTGAAAACGGGGTATTGTACCGAACCGCTTATCGGGCACTTGCACCGAAAGAAGGGAACAAAAAGGGAAGAGAGGCGTTTTTTCATGTCATATCACACGAAGTTCTCATTCCGGACAACCCTGTAATTCATTTGTTTCAGGCGAAGTCAAAGGCTGCAAAACATGAGTTTGCAGCCCAAAAAGCGGTAGAAATCGGGATTCATCAAATGATGATTTTCGAGTCGGATTATGCCGAAAGAGGCGGGGATGTAAAATTGGAGAGACTTCGCAAAATCGCCGCGGAAGCGGCATTACAGTCGAAATCACCCGTCCTGCCCGATATCCGTTTGATTGCCCGACTTGAGGCGTTTGTTTTCTCCGCTTATGACAAGATCTTATTTTTTTATTAGAACGCCCAGAAAAAGCTGTATTTTTCAGAGTCGGAACGTCGGTCTTTGCGTGATAACGCCGAAATTGCGGTCATCATCGGGTCCGAAGGCGGCTTCTCGGAGCGGGAAGTGAAATGGGCGGAAGAAACTTTCGGAGGAACCTATTCGCTCGGGGAACGAGTCCTTCGAACCGAAACGGCAACGATTTCAGCAATCTCGATTGTGAAACACGAATGGAACAGAAACCGAAATGTAGGATTATATGAATCAAGACAATAAAAGAGTGGCAATGCTTACCCTCGGGTGTAAGACAAACATAGTCGAATCCGATGCCATTATCGGAGCACTTGCGGATGCCGGCTGTACAATCGTGGATTTTGACGATCCTGCGGACTACTACATCGTCAATACCTGCACCGTCACCCATGTAAGTGACAGAAAATCAAGACAAATGCTCAGAAGGGCAAAGAAACACGCTCCCGATGCAAAGCTCATCTGCATGGGGTGTTTTTCGCAACTTCACAAAGAAGAAGCACTTGCGACCGGAGCAGACCTCGTTTTGGGAAACGGAAACAAGAACCTGGTTATCGACTACATCCTGAATGACGAATTGGTGATCAATGAGAATGTCACGGAAAATGTCGCGGAAGATTCCGGAGCTTTGCATACCGCACCGTTTCCGATTTTAACCATCACGCCGCCTTCTTCAGATGACAGCCGACTGATTGTGCTGGATGATCTCACGGAATTTGAGGAAATTCCCGAATATACGGTGGCACCGCATACACGCTCCTTTATCAAAATACAGGACGGATGCGACCGCTACTGTACCTACTGCATTATTCCTTATGCACGCGGAAAAATCAGAAGCAGAGATCTGGGTCATATCAAGGATGAAGTGGAGCGGCTGGTTCGCAGCGGATACTCCGAGTTTGTTCTCACCGGGATTCACCTTGCGTCTTACGGAAAAGAAAAGAAGGACAGGCAAATCACTTTATTGGATGTCGTCGAGGCGGTGAATCAAATTGAAGGTGTCAGGAGGATTCGTCTCGGGTCTTTGGAGCCGTACTTTATCGACGATGAGTTTGTCAGAAGAATCGGTGCATGCAGTAAAGTGTGCGATCATTTTCACCTCTCGCTGCAGAGCGGATCCGACAAAGTATTGAGATTGATGAACCGAAGATATACCGCAGAGGATTTTTATCGTGCCTGCTGCAGACTGCGGGAAATGTACGACAATCCTTCCATTACGACGGATATTATTGTGGGATTTCCGGGCGAAGAGGAGGATGATTTTGTTGATACCATGAGGCTTGTCGAGAAAGTTCGTTTTTCCGATATTCATATATTTCCATATTCCGAGCGCAAAGGAACTCCCGCCGTGAAATTCAAGGGAAAAGTCGACGAACGGATTAAAAAGCGAAGAGCCGCGGAGTTGGAGGCGCTTCGCAAACGTCTGAGCGAGGAGTATTTGAAGCAATATGCAAACAAAACCTTGGAGGTTCTCATCGAAGAAATTGCAGACGGGGAAGCAAGGGGATACAGTTCCAATTACATCTATGTCAGCTTCCCGGCGGATGATCGCCAAGTCGG
>JAUMXJ010000055.1 GCA_030529205.1 Bacillota bacterium
ATCCGCTGCAGACTATGGAAAAACTTGAGATTTCAAAGAAAATTAAGGTGTTTGCAATCTTCGGTACCATTGTCGCGTGTTTGCTGATTGCAGAGGAAGTCATTGCAAAGTACAGAAAAATCAGACTCGGGCTGTGGGGCCTTTCGGTCGTCGTGATGCTGGGCAGCATCGCAATGTATCGTGTTCGCGTCGAGCAATTCTACGCACTTCTCGCAACCGTCGCCTTTGCAACCCTTTCTGTAGTTTATCTCATGAAACGGGTGCGTTATTACCTGCACCGACAGACAGAAAAGAGTTGTTGTTACAAATCTCTATTGAAAGCGGCGGCGGAGCTTCTCGTCTGCATCGTCATCTCACTTGCGGGAGCGGTGTTCGTCGTCGTTCTGTACGGAAGCAGCAACTATTTGTTCGAGTTTTCCAAGTTTGTCGGCGTGAAGGCGTCGCAGATGATGCCGCTTCTTTTGACCATATTGCTCTATTTCAGCGTCATCGGAATGAACGGAGCGTATAGGCCGGAAGAAACGCCGTGGAGTCAGGTCAGGGATGTCTTACAGCGAAATGTTAAGGTCTGGCAGATGCTTTTGTTGGCAGGTGTTGCGGGGATTCTCGCAATCATGACGCTCCGCAGCGGGCATACTTCCAATATCGAGCCGCCGTCCTTTGAACTCTGGTTCCGCAACCTGCTCGAGCTGATTACACCGGCGAGACCGCGGACAAAGGCGATTTTCCTGGGCTTCCCGGCGCTTCTCATCCTAATCGTTCTCGCCGACAAAAAGTATTTCAGAAGCTCCTATATTTTGTTTCTGCTCGCGGCGACCATCGGACAGGCGAATATACTCAACTCCTTTTCCCATATCAGGACTCCGCTTTTGGTGTCGCTGTACCGCGTTATGGGGGAGTATGTCGTTTCTCTGCTCTTTGCATTGATTTTTGTCGTATTGTTTGATTTGGCGGAGCGCGTGTACAGGGAAGTACGCAAGAGGATGGGAGTCAATGCGTAAGATATTGTTGTCCGGATATTATGGGTACAATAATGCCGGGGATGAGGCGATTCTGAAGTCGATCATCGATAATATCAGAAAGATCGATCCCGCTTCAAAGATCACCGTGCTGACCGACAATGTGAAGTTTACAAAAGAAAAATATCGAATCAATGCCGTGAAACGCTTCAATCCGTTTCACCTTCTCCGTGCCCTGCTCGAATGCGACATTCTCATCAGCGGCGGCGGAACACTGTTTCAGGACAGGACGAGTACACGTTCTCTGATTTACTACACGGCGATTATCAATTTGGCGAAGTTTTTCGGGAAAAAGGTCATGATTTACGCAAACGGGATGGGGCCGCTGTCGAAGCCTTCCAATATCGCAAGAGTGAAGAAGACAATTGAGAATTCGGATATTGTGACGCTGCGCGATGAAGAATCCATGGAGTTTGTGCGGGGACTTCGCGTGCGGAATCAAAATATTTTTTTGACGACGGATCCTGTTTTTTCGTTGAGTCCCGGAGACGAAAAGACTGCGCGGGAGATTCTGGCGGAAAACGCGCTTTCCTCAAATCGAGATTTTGTCGTGGTTTCCGTGCGTTCCTGGGAGCGTGAGGAGGAGTTTACCGCATTGTTCGCGAAGACATGTGATTATATTGCGGAGCGCTATCAAAAGGATATTGTATTCATTCCGATGCAGTATCCGCACGATTTGATTACGACCGATAAAATCAGAGCGCAAATGCGGGAGGCATCCCGTGTGATCGAGCAATTGGACACAACACAGATGCTGTCGGTTATCGGTCAGTCGGCCTATGTTTTGAGCATGCGACTGCACGGCTTGATCTTTGCGGGCACGGCGGGAATTCCGTGCCTGGGCTTCAGCTACGATCCGAAAATCGAACGTCTGTTGAAGCAGATTGAGATGCCCTGTGCGAGCAGGATAGAAGAGATGAGCTTCGCGGACATGAAGAAGAGTGTGGACGATATGGAGGAGCATCTCGAGGATTACAGACTTCGCATTCTCGAAAAACGGGAAGAAATCCTCTCCCTGTCTCATCATAATCTGGAGTACATGCGATTCGTTTTTAATAGGAGTACGCCATGAAGAAAAACAAAAAAAACGGAGCGAAAAAAAATTCTGCGGGAATCGACGCCAATCGAAAACCCGCAAAGAAGGTTTCGGTCAAAAAACGTTCCGCAAACGGAAAGAATGGCTCCGGAAGTCGCAGAATCGGACTTTCCGAGCGCCTTCTTCATTTTCTGAGAGAGCGAAGATTTCAGGTGTGGCAAGGGTATCTGTTCCTGTTTTTATTTTGTGTGGCACTGACATTTCTCGAATTTGCATACAGCGTGGGCAGTCTCGGCACTTTCTTGAAGAATTTGCAGCGTTCTCCGCTTATATTTTTGCTCAACCTTTTCCCGATTTCGGCAGGCGTGTTTTTTCTGTATTTTTTGACTTCTTCTCTGCGGTTCAGCACCATTGTCAACTTTATTTTTTTCAATGTGATTTTTATCGTCAATCGGATTAAAATCCTGTATCGCAATGAACCCTTGTATATATCGGATCTCAGACTCGGGGCGGAAAGTATTGCCATTACGAAGGGAGAGAGCTACTCTCCGGGTTCCGCCGTCTTGCTCTTATCCGGTGCGGCGTTTGTGCTCCTGCTGTTCGTGGTGTTCTATTTTAAATCCGCCAAGATCGGTTGGAAATCCAGGGTTATCGGCGGAATCGCCACGGTGTTGATCAGCTGGTCCATGTTTGCAAATGTGTATCCGAATCAGGCGCTTTATGCTCGCATACTTCCGGATGTATCGATGTACAATGACAGCGATTCCTCGGAAAACAAGGGCATTTTGTACTACCTGCTCTATAGTGTACAGTTTTCAAAGGTTGCAATCCCCGACGGTTACAATAAAAACGAATTCTCCGGGACGGAGCACGGACAGATTGAAATGACGGTTAAACCGAATATTTTGATGATTATGGGGGAGGCCTATTTCGATCTCTCCGATCTGGAGATATTTTCGTTCCCGAACCGAAGACCGACGCATCATTTCGACCGTCTGTCCCGAGACGCGCTCGTGACGGGAAGGATTTGGGTTCCCGCATTTGGAGGAGGGACGGCGGACACCGAGTTTGACGTGCTCACCGGTTGCCTTACCATAAAATGTGCCCCCAACGGGACCTTTTCGTTCAATTCCATTTTGGATGATACCGGTTCCGTCGCGAGGGTGTTGAAAAACCGGGGCTATCACACGAGAGCCTTCCATCCGGGATATAATTTCTTCTACAAAAGGCAGACCGTGTACCCGCGATTGGGGTTTGACGAAGTTCTCTTTATTGATTCCGTCGAAAATCAGATTTTTGTCGGTCGGAACTTGCAGGAAAAACAGACATTCGACGAGTATACCGGGCGTCTTCTCCGGCATCTGGATGCGGAGGAACGTCCGATTTTCGACTACATGGTGACCATTCAAAACCACGGACCGTATTATGCGGGAAAATTTAACGCGGACTATGCATTCGAGTGCGAGGTGCCTTTGCACGACGAGGTGAGAAGTTGCATTGCATCCTATTTTCAGGGTGTGCATGAGATGGACGAAGAGCTCGGAAGATTGGCGGACTTGGTCGAAGAACTGCCCGAGCCTTTTCTGCTCGTGTTTTACGGCGATCACCTCCCTTCCCTTTACGGAGGAAACTACAGCTACGATCAGATAGGGATGGATATTGTGAGCGGAGATTTTGATGCGGAGAAGAGGAGACATACCACACCGTACTTGATTTGGGCAAACAGAAGCTATCGTGAAATGTTGGAAAAGCAATATGGCAGCGATAAAATTCCTCCCGAAATCAATCGGGAGAATGTCTCTCTGATTACTTCAAACTACTTGGGCGGATTGGTGCTGCAAGTTGCGGGAGCGGCACAGGCGGATGAATTTTTTGTGGAATTGAATGCCCTGCGTGCGAATTATCCGGTCATCTCCTCCAAATTCATCTATGACGGAAAGACGTTTTTTCTGACCGATGAAGTGAATGCGGACGCACTCGGCAGGTACTACCGCTATCAGTACTATCGAATCAATGATTAAATGTCAACGAAAAAGAGTATTCTGAAAAGAAGGTCATATTACATTCAATCGGTAAAATACGGAGGTTGTTATGAAACTAAGTCATATTCTCATGAAAGTGGATAATCTGGATCGGGCGGTGCGGGAGTACCGTGAAAAAGGTTTTGTCGTCGAATACGGCATCGCCAAAAATCCGTACAATGCACTCATATACTTTTCGGAAGGGCCGTATATTGAGTTGATTGCCCGAACCGGTATGCCGTCCTTTATCAAGGTCTTGTTTCGTCTGTTCGGAAAAGGCGCTGTGGTCGATCTCATTCAGAATATTGATGATGCTCCTCCGGGAGCATACTGCGAGTTGGCACTCGAAAATTATAAGGACAATCTGGATGAAGAGAGAGCCATTTTGAAAAAACACGGACTCGAAAGTGCGGGAATACCGAGTGGTCGTAACGACACACACGGCAGAAAGATGCGCTTCAAAATCGCCGCGACTTCCGATCGCCGTGTTCCGTTTATGATGACCTATTTTTCGGAGGATCCGAAACCGAAAGATTTCGTCCATCCGAACGGCATTCGCCGAGTAAAACGGGTTGTTTTCAGAACCGATGCGAAGTTCTTCGACGTCATCAACGAATTGTGTGATGATGAGGGACTGAGGCTCGAGGAGGGAAAAGGAATCGAAGTGGAGTTCGAATAGCGAGCTTCTGCGTCCTTGTCATCCGGCGGATTGCACGATATAATGAGGTGTGCACACGGTTGTGCGTTTTTTGGTGCAAACAATACGGCAATAACATAGAATAGGGAGGACATATGAGAGCAAAATTGAATCTTGACCTGGACATCGTGAACAAAGCTCGAAAATCCGCTGAGAAAATTGCAAAGGATACGCAGGGATTTATCGATCAACATACCACGGTAGCGGTCGAGAGAACCATTTCGAGGCTATTGGGAATCGACGGTGTCGACGAAGTCGAGACCCCGTACCCGAATATTATCGTGGATAATATCAAAGACGGCGGCGGCCTCGGAGATGGAATCGCATTATACATCGGAAATGCGATGCTTCATACCGGCAAGACACCGCAGGAAATTGCGGAGATGGTATCTAGGGGGGAGATCAATCTCACGGCAATGGACTTGAAACCGAGACAGGAAATCGAGGCGGTGCTCGAGCCGATTGTAAAATCGACATTGGAACGCATCAAGGGCAATCGTGCGAAGAGAGACGAGTATCTCCGCACCATCGGAGAAGGAGCGAGACCGTATCTATACGTAATCGTTGCAACAGGTAATATCTTTGAAGACGTACTTCAGGCGGAAGCCGCTGCGAGACAGGGTGCGGATATTATCGCTGTTATAAGGACTACAGGACAGTCGCTTCTCGACTATGTGCCGTACGGTGCGACAACAGAAGGCTTCGGGGGTACTTATGCGACCCAGGAAAACTTCCGTATTATGAGAAAGAAGCTCGATGAGGTCGGAGTGGAAGTCGGCAGATACATCAGACTTTGTAACTACTGTTCGGGGCTGTGTATGCCCGAGATTGCGGCAATGGGTGCTCTTGAAAGACTCGACGTCATGCTCAATGACGCGTTGTACGGAATCCTGTTCCGAGACATCAATATGCAGCGCACCATTGTCGACCAGTTCTTCTCCAGGGTCATCAACGGCTATGCGGGCGTTATCATCAATACGGGTGAGGACAACTACCTCACAACCGCGGATGCGATTGAAGAGGCACACACCGTACTCGCATCACAGTTTATCAACGAACAGTTCGCAAAAATCGCCGGTCTTCCGGAGGAGCAGATGGGTCTGGGTCACGCATTCGAAATGAACCCGGATACGGAGGACGGATTCCTTCTTGAGCTTGCGCAGGCGCAGATGGCGAGAGAGATTTTCCCGAATGCGCCGTTGAAATACATGCCGCCTACCAAGTTTATGACGGGTGATATTTTTAAAGGGCATATCCAGGACGCGCTGTTTAACGCCGTATCCATCATGACCGGTCAGAGTCTTCAGCTCCTCGGAATGCTCACGGAAGCGATTCATACACCGCTGCTTCAGGACCGTTTGCTCTCGATTGAGAACGCGAAGTACATCTTCAACAATATGCGTCATATGAGCGACGAGATCGAATTCAAAGAGGGCGGAATTATTCAAAAAAGAGCACAGGAAGTTCTCGGAAAAGCTGCCGATCTTCTTGAAGTCATTGAAAAAGAGGGTATCATGTCCACCATCGAACAGGGAAAATTCGGGGGCGTTACACGCAGAATGGACGGCGGTAAAGGACTTGCGGGCGTAAGCAAGAAAACCGACAATTACTTTAACCCGTTCGTAGACAGAATGCTTAGGAGGGAATAATGAGCGTAGATTTAACCAGAATAAAACCATATGGCGATACACTTGATGACGGTGTTGTACAGCTTGCGTTTACGCTCCCTGTACCTTGCACCGAAGAAGCGAAGGAAGCGGCGAGACAGCTGGCAAAGAAAATGGGATTTGATGAGCCGAGCGTTGTCGAGGCGAGAGATCTCGGGGTCGGGTACACCTTCTTCGTTATGTACGGAAAATGTACACACACTGTGGATTACACCAAGATCGAGGTGGTCAAGGTCGACTCGGATGTGATGGAGAGAGAGCAGGTGGAAGAGTTCTGCAAAGAGCATTTCAACCGCGATATTGTCATTGTGGGCGCTTGTTCGGGAACGGACGCGCATACGGTCGGCATCGATGCCATCATGAATATGAAAGGCTACCACGGACACTACGGATTGGAGCGTTATCACGGTCTCAAGGCGATCAATTTGGGCGCACAGGTTCCGAATGAGGATCTGATTGCAAAAGCCATCGAATACAAGGCGGATGCCATTATTGTGTCCCAGATTGTCACACAGAAAGATGTCCACATTCACAATATGTCCAATCTCATCGAACTGCTGGAAGCGGAGGGCCTCAGAGACAAGCTCATCGTCTGCGCGGGCGGTCCGCGTGTTTCCCACGAGTTGGCGAAAGAGCTCGGATTTGATGCGGGATTCGGCACCGGAACCTATGCGGAAGACGTGGCGTCATTTATCGTGCAGGCACTTGCCGAGCGCGGAGCCGCAAAATAAGCAAAATAATCTGAATAATCAGAATAATCATAATAA
>JAUMXJ010000056.1 GCA_030529205.1 Bacillota bacterium
ATTTGTTCCCCCGCAAAATCCGGATCCGTCAAAATCAATATGCCCTCTTGCGCGGCGCTGTCCCTGATTCTCTGCAGAACCGGGCTTCGAAGTTTGAACCCGTTGGTGATTATCGTGTTCGCTTCAACGACCGAAAGCACTGCGGCCGAATCATCTCTTCCCTCAACCACAATGCTTTCTCTTATTACAGGTTTCTTTTTCTCTTGATTTCTCATTCGTTTTTAAAATTCTTTCCAAGCGGTAACTACTGCGGGATTCGAAACAGCTTACACGCATTGTTGTATGTCGCTTCCGCCACTTCCTCCGGGGTAATTCCCTTAATCTCGGCAATTTTCTCCGCGACATACCTGACATATGCAGGTTCGTTGCGCATTCCTCTCTTCGGTTCCGGCGTCAGGTACGGGGCATCCGTTTCAATCAGAAGCCTGTCCAAAGGCACGGCGGCAACCACCTCTCTCTTCACCGAGGCGTTCTTATAGGTCACCGGTCCGGAGATTGAAATATGCGCTCCCAAATCGACATATCGCATGGCGAGTTCCGCAGAGCTTGAATACGAATGCATCTGAAGTCCGTTGACAAAAGCGTCGTTGCTTTTCAGTATTTGAAACACATCTCCGTGTGCATCGCGATCATGAATGATAATCGGAAGTGCCAATTTCTTTGCAAGTGCAATCTGTTTCTCAAACGCCTCTCTCTGTACATCTCTCGGCGACAGATCTCTGTAGTAATCCAGCCCGATTTCTCCGATGGCTTTGACTCTCTTGTTTTTCGCCATCAACTCAAGCGTGAGAAGCGCCTCGTCATCGAGTGTGCTCGCATCATGCGGATGTATCCCGACAGCAGCATAAATAAACGGGTATTTCTCCGCCAGTCGAATGGCGGCCTGACTCGAGTGCAGATCATAAGCGGCGTTCATAATCCCCGCCAATCCCACATCCTGAGCACTTCGAACCACCGCTTCCAAATCTCGTGCGAATTTGTCATCATCTAGATGTGTATGTGCATCAAAGAGCTTCATTTTTCGAGTTCCGCCTTGATATCGATGCGTGGGAAGAGATTATCGCCTTTTTCAACCTTTACGCCGGCTGCGGTCTTGCCGAACTCCGCTGCGGTATCGAGGTCGCCGAGCGTCGTGCCGAGTCTTCTCGCAACCTCCGCGGAGGTAAGCGGCATAAACGGACGAATCAGGGTCGACACGATACGGAGCACATCCATGAGGTGGTACATCACGGTTGCGAGCTTCGGATCTTCCGTCTTTGCAAGTGCCCAAGGCATGGTTTCATCGATGTATTTATTGGCTCTGCGAATCAGCTCCCAAATCTCGCCGAGAGCCGCCTTGGTATTGACATCATCCATGTATGCGTCAACCTTCGCAAGACATCCGACCGCCTTGCTCACAAGATCCGCATCGAACTCCGTCGGAGCGCCGATTGCAGGGATGACGCCGCCGAAGTACTTCTCCACCATCGAAATACTGCGAGAAACGAGGTTTCCGAAGTCATTTGCCAGATCGGAGTTGATTCTCTGCATGAGAATCTCTTCCGTATATTGTCCGTCTTTGTCGTTTTCAAATTCACTGAGCAGGAAGTAGCGAAGCGCTTCAATTCCGTACTTGTCCGCAAGCTCAAAAGGATTGATATTGCTGTTGCTGCGCTTTCCGATTTTCTTTCCGTCGAACAGAATCCATCCGTGTGCATGCACACGCTTCGGCAGCGGAAGCTCCAGAGCCGTCAGCCAGGAAAACCATATGATGGAGTGGAAACGAACGATTTCTTTCGCAATCACATGGACATCCGCCGGCCAGTACCCGGCATCCGCGGCATCGGCATCCGGAATCCCGAGGGATGTCAGATAGCCGCTGAGTGCATCAAACCAGACATAGAGCACATGCTTCTCATCTCCCGGAAACGGAACGCCCCAGCTGAAATTGGAACGGGTCAAGGCGACATCCTCCAATCCCGGCTTGATAAAATTATTCATCATTTCATTGATGCGGTAATGCGGTTTCAAAATATCCGGATTTTCTTCAAACAGCTTTTCCAATCTCTCCTGGTACTTCGAGAGCTTGAAAAAATAAGCTTCTTCTTTTCTCTTCACGACTTCGCCGCCGCAATCGGGGCATCTTCCCTCCGGAGTAAGCTGCGCATCCGTCCAGAACGCTTCGTCGGGCACACAATAATTCCCCTCGTACTCTCCCTTGTAGATATCGCCTTTTTCAATCAGCTTCTCCACCATCTTCTGTACTCTGACGACATGGTCTTCCGCAGTGGTTCTGCGAAATTTGTCGTATGTAATCCCGAGCTTCTCCCACAGTTTCTTAATTTCTACAACCATACCGTCCGCAAAATCCTGCGGAGACAGACCCGCTTTTTCTGCGGCCTCCGCCATCTTCTGACCGTGCTCGTCCGTTCCCGTCACAAAACAGACGTCAAAGCCGCGCTCCCTCTTATATCGAGCAACCGCATCCGCCAAGACGGTGGAATATGTGTGTCCTATGTGAAGCTTTCCGCTCGGATAGTACAGCGGAGTTGTAATATAGAATTTTTTCATATGCCCCTTCCTCCTAATCCTGAAATGAGTATGTATCAGTTCGTTTTTTGTTGTATAATTTTACCACAAAACAAAATTTTAGTGTATAATAACGATTGGAGGAAAAATGCCTACAACTATTACATTTACATTTCAGGACCTGCTTCTCTTCGTGTTATGGGGGATCGTCGTAACGGTATTCGTGTTGCTTATTCGCATCCTTTTCAAAGCTTTGAAAATCATGAAGGAAATTCAGCTTACCGTGTCCGAAAATAGAGTGCATATCGACAAGACCATCGAATTCGTTCCGAAAATCTCCGATCATGTCGAGAAAATTTCTTCCGAAATTGCCCATGACATCGCGGCTTTCCGTCCGACAGTCGACAATGTTGCACAAACTTCCGAAAACGTGACGGCAAAATTGGACGAAAACTCCGGTCTCGTAAGCGGAATCGGCTCCATTGTTCACACAATCAGCATCGGAAAAGCTCTTTATGATAAATACTTCGGCAAGAAGATTGAAACTTCGATGAGCGATATCAAGGACGCCATTCTGGATGTTGGCAATACCATCAGAGAAATAGAAAAAGAAAAAGGAAAAAACTAGGAAAAAAAAGAAAACCGGGTAGAAGAGGAGAATAGTATGAAATCGACGGGGATAGTGAGAAGAATCGATGAGCTGGGAAGAGTTGTAATCCCGATTGAACTCAGAAGAATGCTGGATTTGGAAGTCAAAGACGCAGTTGAAATATATACGGAAAACGATATGATTATCTTCAAAAAATATGAACCCGCTTGTATTTTCTGCGGTCAGGCGCGCGATGTTATCGTCATCAAGGGAAAAAGCGTCTGTCCCGCTTGTGTAAAAGAACTGAGAGAATTGAAATAAACAAAAATAGACATGATACAAACAGAGGGGCTTTCCGCCCCTTTATTTTTTCCCGATTTTTTCAAGCACTCGATTGTATACCGATTTCTTTCGCTCTCCCGTGACCTCGGAGACAATTTCCGCGATATCCTTTACACTGAAATCTCGAGCCAGCAGGACGTCAATCAGAGGATTCCCGATTTCTCCGCCACTCTCCGGCTTCGCATCCGCATCTTTCGATTCCTTCGCTCCTTCCACCACGAGCACAAATTCCCCGCGAGGCTCGACCTCCTCAAAATGCCGAATCATCTCCGCAATATCCCCTCTCAGATACTCTTCGTGCAATTTTGTCAGCTCTCTTCCTATAAATATTTTACGGTTGCCGAGGATTTCGTTCATTGCGCGCAGAGTGTCCTGCAAGGCGTGCGGTGACTCATAGAAAATATAAGGATGCACCTCGCCGGAAAGAGCGGCGAGAACCTGCTTTTTATGTCTTGATGTCTTGGGAAGAAACCCCATAAAAGAAAATGTGTTGGCGTCGATTCCGGAAGCCGCAAATGCGGTCGCAAATGCGGTGGCGCCGGGAAGCACCGTAAATGAAATTCCCGCCTCGACACATGCTCGAACCAATTGCAATCCCGGATCCGAGATACAGGGCATCCCGGCATCCGAAACCAAGGCAATCTCCCTGCCTTCACGAAGTTCTTCCAAGACCTCCTCTCCCACCTTGTCCTTATTGTGCTCATGGTAAGATCTCAGCCTTCCGTCTATCTCGAAATGATTGAGCAATTGCTTGGTTCTTCTGGTATCTTCGGCATAGATTACGTCGACCTTTTTCAAGGTCTCAATTGCCCGTAGCGTCATATCTCCGAGGTTCCCGATCGGAGTTGGAACAAAGTACAACATACTTACTCTCCGGTATCAAAATCAGCGTATTTTCAATAATTGTAATTTCCGTCTTCATCATAGACGTGAATCGGCGGCAACATCTTTAAGTCCATCCCCGCACGTTTTTTACAACGGATCAGGCAGATGTTCGGAGCTTTGCAGGGAGAGGGCTGTACCATGGTAAGCTCTCGAGGCTCCACTCCGTATTTTCTCGCGGCGACAAAGATGTCGACAAGCCGGTCCGGACGATTGACCATAAAAAGCTCCCCGCCGGTCTTCAAGAGACGAGCCGCCAATTCGAAGATCTCCTCCGGGCCCACCGTGCTCTCCTGTCTTGCCAGCGAGCGCTGGAGATTTCCACAGGCGAGTCCCGCACCCTTGCGAACATACGGCGGATTGATGACAATCGCATCCAAAGACTTCGGTTTGATATACCGCTCCGCATGCAGAATATCGTCGTGAACAACCTCGACAATTTCTGAAACGCCTGAAATTCGAATCGATTTTTCCGCCAGTGCGACGAGTTCCGGTTGGAACTCCATTGCGAGTATTTTCCGCGGTTTTTGTTTGGCTGTCAAAAGAATGGAAACGACGGCATTGCCGGCACAGAACTCCGCGACATTTGCCCCCTGCGGAAATCTCGCATAATTGGCAAGAAGAACCGCATCGATTCCAAAACAAAAATAATCAGGGTTTTGAACCACCTTCAAGCCGTTCAAATCCAAGTCGTCTACCCGTTCATTCGGGCCGATTGTAATCTCCTTCTCTCTCTGCATATGCCACCGATGTCTTATAATGCCCTGCCGGATGCCTTTATGATGTATTTATGATGCATCTATGGATACCTTCGGGCTACTTCTACATGCACCACTTTTTATGTGCCGTTTCCGGCCGCGCGGATTCCGCTCTAGTCTTCCAAAGCTTTTAGATCTTTAAGCGTAAAACCTTCTCCGCTAAAATCGTTGCGCTCGCTTTTCGCCGCTTCAACCATTTCAACCTCGGAGCGATGAAAGGACTCGATGATCTCCTCTCCTTCATTTTTTCCGCCCGTAAAGAGTTTGACCTGGACCCTTCCTTTCAAAATCTCGGTAGCGGTGACAACTCCCATTCCCTTCGGCGTCTTAACCTTATCAAAAACTCCCGGCATGCCTTCGCTGATCTGCACATATGTCTCGTGCTCATATCCCAGACAACACATCAATCTGTTGCAGAGACCGGATATTTTGACGGGATGCAGGGAAAGATTTTGATCTTTCGCCATTTTAATCGACACAGGTGTAAAATCCGCAAGCCACTGTCCGCAGCAACAAGGTCTTCCGCACGGTCCCAGCCCTCCGACAATCTTTGTCTCGTCCCTTACACCTATTTGTCGAAGTTCAATACGCATTTTGAATTCATATGCCAAGTCTTTGACAAGCTCTCTAAAGTCGACTCTGCCGTCTGCGGTAAAATAAAAGGTTATTTTATTTCCGGAAAACGCGTATTCCACCTCGATCAGGTTCATCTCGAGGCCGTGTTTTGCAACTTTTTCTACAAATATTCTCGAGGCTTCTTCCTCTTTTTTCTTGAATGACGCCTGAATCTCAAAATCCAATTCGTCCGCCTTGCGAATAATCGGCTTGAGCGGATGAGAAAGGCTCTCTTCCTCCACTTCCCGCTTCCCGATCACGCACTCGCCCATCTCGATTCCGCGTGTGGTCTCCACAACGACGAAATCGCCTTGATTTATCTCAATATCCAGAGGGTCGAAATAATAGGTCTTCCCCCCTTTTTTAAATCTGATTCCTATAATATTAACCAAAATGCCTCCCATAAATCAGCATGTCCGTATTCAAATCGAAGTTTCCGTTCTGCTCCAAATTTCGCATCACTTCTTCCGTCAGGAGTGCAAAATCCGCAAGTCCTCTATATGCAGATTCCTCTCCCTCGGAACGTTTAATTGCGGCCACGTATTTTGCCGTTATTTCATCAACCGCTATTCGAAGCTCCTCCAGCAATCCGGATCTGTTGTCCTTATACGATTTCAGAGCTTTATCCAACTCTTTCCTGCTTCCGTGTAACAGTATCTCCGTCAATTCCGACGTCTCACCGCGCTTCTTTTTCCCTCTGATTCTGATGGCTCTCGAAACGACGGTGGGCAAAAGTGACTCAGGAAAACGTGTCTCCATCAGATAAATCACACCGTCCGGCGCTTCCTCGAGGGATTTGAGGAGATGGTTCTGCGCTCTCACGGTCATTTTCTCCGCTTCCGTAATCACAACCGCACGATACGCTCCCGCCGTCTTAATCTCCGTATGTGCCAGTGCTTCCTCAACCTGCTCGTCCTTAATGCGGGATCCGGGTTCGGGACGCAAGACAAAAATATCGGGATTGGATTCGGATTCTACGGAAGCACAGCCGCTGCAGTGACGACAAGCGTTGTTTGTCTTACAAAACAGAACATAGAGGGCTTCCGTTGCGGCGCCCTCTTCTGAGAAAAGGTAAAAATGTGAATTGGTGCCGGATTGAAATACCCCGGCGAGATAATCTTTTAAATCCATTCTTAAAGCTTTATATATTTCTCGACATCACTGATGAATATCGTCGCTCCGCCGACCGATATTTCAATCGGCATGCTGATCATGGAACCTTCCCCGAGCATCGGAGGGGTTGTAACGGTTTCCTTTCTTGTTTTGCAGGAGCTTTCTATGACATGCATCAAATCGTCCAATCTGTCGGCTTCAATACCAATAAGGAGTGTGGTATTTCCGGCTCTTAAAAATCCGCCTGA
>JAUMXJ010000057.1:0-3572 GCA_030529205.1 Bacillota bacterium
AAAGAGACCGCCATCCGGTGAGTCGATTGAAGATCGTGATCCTGCGGTAAATACAAGGGAAGAGTTTGGGCATTGGGAAATGGATCTTGTCATTGGCAGCAAAAGTGGTGAGGATGTAATTCTTTCATTGACAGAGCGTAAGACAAGATTTCAGTTGTTGCGTTTGATTAGGCGGAAGGGAGAAGATGTAGGTAGGATTCTGGATTCCTTCGAATTTGGATTAAAGAGTAATTTTTCGACAATCTTTAAGACAGTTACTGTCGACAACGGGGCAGAGTTTAGAGATTATTACTCGCTTCGTAAGTCGGTGTTTTCAATTGACTCAAGACTTCGCATTTTCTATTGTCACCCGTATTCGTCGTATGAGCGAGGAAGCAATGAAGTGCAACACAGATTACTCAGGAGGTTTTCGCCCAAGCACCAAAAAATAAGTTTATCGGCTAAGGAACTTAAGTCTATCCAGAGATGGATGAATAATTATCCGCGTAAAATGTTTGGATGGGAGAATTCTCATAGACGATTTTTGTATGAAATTAACAACTTAGGCATTAAGTTAAGTCACACTATTAAGCAGATTTTCGCTGTGGATGATAGTTGATTTTGTGATTGTATTTATAATACAATTTCCGCAACAATGAAATGCTGCGGTCGTTGAAGTGACCAAAATTTTTGTGCTTTGCCCCTAGGGGCAAAAGAGAGTTGGTCTCATATCAGGTTGCTTACATTTTCTTCACTTTCACCATGAAAGTAATTAAGAATTTATTTGTAACACAAATGTAATTTGTAAATTTTGCATTTGATGTTGCAATTTTCAGTTATAAGGCGTTTAAGGAAGAGGTTTTCAAAATGGTGAAGACGAGAAGGCCGGCACAGATTGTCGCCGTACGCTTGATCAATGCCGCCGAGGTCAGAAACTATCTGGGCGAGGAAAAATATGTGGATTATCTGATTAAGTATGTCACGCCGATTTTGAAATTCGCCAAGGCGGAAAAGACCAATTGTGAAGTGTTTTGTGAAATTTCCGGCTCGATCTATGTCATCATCGAGGATGCGATGTACGATGTACAAAGCGTATTTGCAAGAGTTCTTTCTCTGATTGAGGCGGAGACGAAGAACATTGAGCAAACCGGCGCCAAGTTTGTTCCGAGGGCTTGTCTGATTCGTTATCCGGACGATCTGTCCACGCAGGACGAGATTCTGTTTCTGGGTAGAGAATTCGCACAAATTGTTCCGTACGACATGGTGTTTTCAAAGGCGTCCGAGGTAGTAAAATCGCGCGCCTATATCATCAGCAGCAATATCGACAGTATCTTGAGCCGTGCGATAACCGATCGAAAGTTTGAGGTCTACTATCAGCCGATTTACTCCGTCAAGGAGCAGCGTTTTGTTTCCGCGGAGGCACTTTTGCGCCTGACGGATGAGAAGCACGGAAATATTCCGCCTTCGGTCTTTATTCCGTTCGCGGAGAGCAGGGGACTGATACTCCCGGTCGGCGATATTGTGCTCGAGTCCGTGTTCCATCTTGTGTCCACCTTGGACATGGAGGGCTTGGGGCTCTCGTTCATTGAAATCAATCTGTCGATTGCGCAGTGCATTCAAAAGGATTTCCCTGCGAAAGTCAAGGAGTTGGAGGAGAAATACGGCGTATCGGCGAAAAACATCAATTTTGAAATTACGGAGACCATGTATGAGGATTTAAGCTCCATTGTTCACTCCAATATCAAGCAGCTGAAAGACATGGGGTATGCCATTTCGCTGGATGACTACGGGGTGGGGTACTCCAATATTCACAGGATTTTGAAGCTTCCGCTGAGGATTGTCAAAATCGACAAAAGCCTCGTGGACGGTCTTTCGACCGCCAGCGGTTTTTCTATTTTTAAGAATACCGTGAATATGCTCAAAGATATAGAGCTTGAGCTTGTCGTGGAGGGAGTGGAGACAAAGCATCTGTTGGATCAGGCTCTCGCAATGGATTGCGACTATATTCAGGGTTTTTACTTCTCTAAGCCGATTCCGGAACATGAATTCATCGATTTTTTGAGAAAAAATAATAAAGCTTAGGCGATAACTTGTCAGTATTTCTGTTTTGTTTTAAAATATTGAGAACAACCATAATAAAGCAAAAGAGGTTTTTATGAACAGAAAATACGATCCTATTTCAATTGAAAAGAAGTGGCAAAAACATTGGGAGGAAGTCGAAGCGTTTAAAGCGGAAGACAACAGTTCAAAGCCCAAGTTTTATCCGCTGATTGAGTTTCCGTATCCGTCGGGAGCCGGGCTTCATGTCGGGCATCCGAGGCCGTATACCGCTATGGATGTCGTGGCGAGAAAGAGAAGACTCGAGGGTTACAATGTTCTGTTCACGATGGGTTGGGATGCATTCGGTCTTCCGACCGAGAACTATGCGATCAAAAATAAAATTCATCCGCGCAAGGTGACGGAAGACAATATTAAGAGGTTCAAGGAACAATTGCAATCTCTCGGTTTGAGTTTTGATTGGAGCAGAGAAATCGACACGACGGACCCGGATTATTTCAAGTGGACCCAGTGGATATTTTTGAAGTTCTTTGAACATGGACTCGCGTACAAGAAATCCATGACCATCAACTGGTGCCCGAGCTGCAAAGTGGGACTTGCAAACGAAGAAGTCGTACAGGGTTGCTGCGAGCGCTGTGAAACGCAAGTTGAGCAAAGACCGAAAGAACAGTGGATGTTGAGAATAACCGACTATGCGGAAAAACTGCTCGAAGGGCTTGACGAAGTCGATTTTATCGAGCGGGTGAAGACGCAGCAGCGCAATTGGATCGGAAAGTCCGAAGGAGCGGAAATCGCTTTTTCGCTTTATGATGCCGAGAACCGTCCGCTGACGGATTCCGAGGGCGCCGATTACAAGCTGAATATTTTTACTTCCAGACCGGACACGATTTACGGAACCACCTACATGGTTATCAGTCCCGAGCATCCGCTGATTCATCAGTTTTCCGAGAAAATTGTCAATATGGAAGCGCTTGAAGAATACGCAAGGAATGCGGCGAAGAAGTCGGATTTCGAGCGGGCTGAAATCAATAAGGATAAGACCGGGATCAAAATAGAGGGCATTTCTGCAAAGAATCCGCTTTCCGGAAGGGAGATGCCGATTTTTGTCTCGGATTATGTCCTGATGACCTACGGGACCGGAGCCATTATGGCGGTCCCCGCACACGACGAGAGAGACTATGAGTTTGCCAAAAAGTTTGCGCTTCCGATTATCCGTGTCATTCAAAACGAAGTTCCGGATGACCAATTCGATGCCGGAGAACACGGCATCCTCGTCAATTCGCCGCTGATCGACGGACTCAGTCCGGAAGATGCCAAGCATAAAATTGTTGAGGAGCTTGAAAAGAGAGGGATCGGCAAGAAAAAGATCAATTATAAACTCCGGGATTGGGTATTCTCAAGACAAAGATATTGGGGAGAGCCGATGCCGCTGGTCTATTGTGAAGAACACGGATGGCAGGGCGTTCCGGAGAGTGAGCTTCCGGTTCTTCTTCCGGATGTGGAAAATTACGAGCCGACCGACAACGGGGAATCTC
>JAUMXJ010000057.1:3592-7028 GCA_030529205.1 Bacillota bacterium
GGACTGGATTCAGACGACATGTCCGGTATGCGGAGGGCCTGCAAGACGCGAGACGGATACCATGCCGCAGTGGGCGGGTTCGAGCTGGTATTATTTGCGATATGCGGATACAAAGAACGACAAAGCGTTGGCGGACAAGGCTCTTTTGGATTATTGGCTTCCGGTGGATTGGTACAACGGCGGGATGGAGCACACCACGCTTCATCTGCTGTATTCGAGATTTTGGCATCGTTTCCTCTATGACATCGGAGTGGTGGGAACGAAGGAACCGTATCAAAAGAGAACTTCGCATGGCCTGATTCTTGCGGAAGACGGCGGAAAAATGTCCAAGTCCAAGGGCAATGTCATCAATCCGGATCTCTATACGTCGTCAGTCGGTGCGGATGCGTTGCGTCTTTTCGAAATGTTCATCGGAGACTTCGAAAAGCCGAATCCTTGGAGTGATGACGGGGTTCGGGGTGCGAGACGCTATCTCGACAAAGTATGGCAATTGACGGAGATGCTTGTGGATGGAGAAGGTTATCTACCCGAGTTGGAAACTCTGATGCATCAGACCATCAAAAAAGTGACATACGACTACGAGCATCTGAAATTCAATACGGCTATTGCACAGCTGATGACGCTGCTCAACGAGATTCGCGCACTCGGAAAACTTACCGCTTCGATGCTGAAAGATTACCTGTTGTTGCTCAACCCGGTCGCGCCGCATATTACGGAAGAAATGTGGGAGATGATGAACTTCGGAGGAGAACTCAGAACGCACTCCTGGCCGCGTTATGAGGAGGCGAAGACGGTTGACAGCGTATTCAACATGGCGATTTCGGTCAACGGAAAGTTTAAACTGACCATAGAAATGCCGAGCGATGTGTCAAAAGACATCGCGATTGAAAAGGCGAAATCAGACCCGAAAATCGCTGCGGCATTGGAAGGAAAAGAGATTGTAAAAACAATCTATGTCGAGAAAAAAATGATTAATTTTGTCATCAAGTAATTTGCCGCTGTGTGACAACCGGCATATGCGGACAAGAGATAAGGAGAGTTATATGAAAATTAAAATCGGAGGAATGTCCTGCGGACATTGCAAATCCAGAATTGAAAACGCACTCAAGGCGATGGGGTACACAAATTTTTCGGTCGACTTGGCGGGAGGATGCGCCGAGGTGGAAGCGTCGGAAGAGCAGAGAGCGAAAATTGTTGCCGAAATAGAAGATTTGGGTTTTGATGCGGAGTAAAGAGCAAGACAGAAAATAGGAGGAGGGCGAAATGATTGATATAAAGTTGCTTCGGGCAAATCCTGATATGGTAAAAGAAAACATAAAGAAAAAGTTTCAGGATGACAAATTGCCGTTGGTCGATAAGATTCTTGAGTTGGATGCCGCGTTTCGCGCTGCGAAGACAAGAGCGGACGAGCTGAGAGGAACAAGAAATTCGCTTTCCAAACAAATCGGCGCGCATATGGCCAAAGGCGAAAAAGAGCTGGCGGAAGAGTGCAAGGCGAAAGTTGTCGCCATTACAGCCGAGCAGATGGAGCAGGAGGATATTGAAAAGAAATTGGAGCCTGAAATCAACGCGCTGATGATGAAAATCCCGAATATCATTCTGCCCGAGGTTCCGATTGGAAGGGACGACAGCGAAAATGTGGAGCTGAGGAGAATCGGAGAGCCGAGGGTTCCCGGGTTTGAAATTCCTTATCATGCGGATATTCTCGAAAATGTAGGCGGTCTCGATCTCGATTCGGCGAGAAGGACATCCGGAAACGGCTTCTACTATCTCAGAGGAAATATTGCGCGATTGCATTCCGCCGTACTCGCATATGCGCGTGATTTCATGATTGACAAAGGTTTTGAGTACTTTATTCCGCCGTACATGATTCGCTCCGGTGTAGTCGACGGGGTCATGAGTTTCGAAGAGAGAGACAATATGATGTACAAAATCGAGGGAGAGGATCTCTACCTGATCGGGACGAGCGAACACTCGATGATCGGTCGTTTTTTGGACACCATTGTCTTGGAAGAAGAGCTGCCGGTCTGTGCGACAAGTTCCTCTCCGTGTTTCCGAAAGGAAGTCGGAGCACACGGAATCGAGGAGCGCGGCGTGTATCGCGTTCATCAGTTCGAAAAGCAGGAGATGATCGTCATTTGTAAGCCCGAAGAATCGGCGGAGTGGTTTGAAAAAATGTACACGTATACAGTCGAGCTGTTCGAGAGTCTCAACATTCCCGTTCGCCTCTTGGAGTGCTGTTCGGGAGATTTGGCGGACTTAAAAATCAGAAGTCTGGATGTGGAGGCATGGTCTCCGCGTCAGCAGAAGTACTTTGAAATTGCAAGCTGTTCCAACTTGGGAGAAGCACAGTCCAGACGGCTCAAAATCCGCGCTCGGGGAGAGAACGGACTGTATTTTCCGCACACATTGAACAATACTGTCATCGCACCTCCGAGAATGCTCATTTCGTTTGTTGAAAACAATTATAATGAAGACGGCTCGATTATGATTCCGGAGGCGCTTCGATCGTACATGGGCGGTCTGGAGCGAATACCGAAGAAAAAATAGTCGAAAACGGCAAGATTGGAATAGCGGGAAATGAGCGAAAGGTCAATAAAAAGAATCTACTGCACCAGCTCATTCAGTGCATCTATGTAGCGCAGCAGACCGGAATCATCGAGTTCGATTCGGATGCAGCGCTGCATTTCTTTATACGGAATGCGTTTTATATCGTCGTCGTAGTAGTATTCCTGCAATGTTTCAAGTGGTATCAGATAGTATTCGTCGTATCGTTTGAAGTGGACGATGAGAAATGCAAGGCCGCCCTGTTTTTTGATGTCTTCCATGTAAGCCACCTGATGCGGGTGGATATTGTCGAGCGGGAGTGAGGCGGCCTCCGTTTCTTTGGCATCAAACGCCACGAAGACGCCCTGAATGATTCCGACAAAGTCCACTGTAGAAGGTTTTTCGAAATAGCCCTTGGTAATCATCCCGTTGTCGAGCTCGACAATTTTTATCGGTGTGGCAATTTTGTCCACTCTTCCCAGACCGAATTCAAGGTACCTGGTATTGGTAAACTCAATCAGTTTTTCTAATGCGGTTCCTCTGACACCTCGTTTGAATCTCATGAATCCAGTATAACATGATTCAGATTCAAAGTTTCTGTTATAGATTCCGTCGTATGTGTTACAATTTTATCTCTGAATAAGAATTGTTAATAAATATTTCATCTGATACTGTCAAGTTTTTTGATAGAATATCACCCAAGAGGAGGATTTATGAAAAAGGTTGTAGTATTTTCAAGCGATTCGTGCGGTTACTGCACAATGGCGAAGGATTTTTTGAAATCGAACAATGTAGAATTTGTTGAGAAGAACGTGTCATCAGATACGGCTGCCAGCCAGGAATTGATGAAGAAAGGCTTCATGGGTGTGCCTGTCATCTACGTGGATGA
>JAUMXJ010000058.1:0-5959 GCA_030529205.1 Bacillota bacterium
TAATCTCTTTGAGCGCTTCTTCCAAAGTCAATTTCATCAGTCTTTGCCTATCTTTTTCTTCAAGTTCCGTTTGCCCTTTCTTCACTTGATAAATGATTGAACGAGGCACAAAGACCTTGACGATTCCGTTAAACACTTCGCTCGAACTGTCCGGATAGGTGATTTTGAGCGTATACTCCTTTATACCGCCGTTCGTTGTATCCGGCTCTTTCACAAATTCCACTTTCGGGCTGTTCTTTGCCACATCTCCGTTCAGCGTTGCGTCATCAGCAGGATAACCCTTTTTGTTCATTGCCTCCTTGTATGCGTCCATATCGAATACCTGATCGACGGTCACTTTCTCCTTCGGTCTGACAATGAGTTCCTTGGTCTGAGGAGTAATGAGTTCGCTTTGCGGCTCTCTGGAGAGAATCTTAAGATCATACACATATACTAAAGTATCATTCTCGTACCTAATCTCGACATGTACTTTTTTGTTTTCCTGATCAATTTCTTTGATTTCGAATCCTACCGGTTCAAGATCCAAACCGACTTCCTTGACCGCTTCTTCCAAAGAGGCTTTTTTCATTGTTTGCAAATATACATCATCATTAATTTGCTTGTCGACAGATATCGGCAAATCCTTATTTGCCGTAAAGACAATCGGTCTCGGATTGAATACCAAGACAGTTCCATCATAAATTCCTGATGTGTTGTCGGGATATGTAATTTTCAGTTTAAATGAGTTTTTTCCTGCCACAGCGGTATCGGGAGCCTCTTCAAACTCAACTTTTGGGCTGTACTTACTCGAGCCGTTTATTGTAGCATTAGCAAGCTCTGAAACCCCATCGGATCCAACCTCCGGACCCATTGATACCTTATAGCTTTCTATGTTAAATAAAGATTCAAACCGTAGATCACTTTTGAGTAAAACAAAGGGGCTTTTGATTTCTGGGATGATGCTGTTTGCCAAATGTCCAAGAAGACCCAGTTTTCCTTTCAACACTTCGCTTACACTGCCATCTGTAAAGTGAATCTTGAAGTTGTAGTAACCTTTTGTATAGTCATCGCCCTCAGTATCCGGAATATTTGATTTATTATCGAAGTCCAAAAATTCTATCCTTTCGATTTTATCCCCATTCTCACCACTAGTATACTGTTTTTCAATATTTGCAAAATCTGGAGACACTCCCCACTTTTGATAGTGAGCCTTTGGTAAGACCTTAGTACGCTCAGACAATTTCTTTTCTTTCACTTCGAGTTTAATATCGACATTGACGACGGTGCCGCCATTTTGCGTGTTTGTAATTCGGTAAATGGTTGCCTGAACAACCTTGTCTTTCGGATCAAATGTCTCTCCGTTAAAAGTAATTTTTGATTTTTTATTGATGTAATCGGTAAACCAGGCGTGATTAACCTCATCTCCCGAATCGTTGATGAATGTGTATCCGGAAAAACTTCCTTCTATATCGCTGCCGATCGGATTGTTCCCGTAAATCACTTTTCCGTTAAACAGAAACTCATAATTGCCGACACTTCGGTTGCCCATATCTTCGCTGAGAG
Organism: Bacillota bacterium; assembly: GCA_030529205.1. Classification (GTDB taxonomy): domain Bacteria; phylum Bacillota; class Clostridia; order Peptostreptococcales; family Acidaminobacteraceae; genus JAUMXJ01. The sequence continues at coordinate 1,543 of JAUMXJ010000058.1, forward strand.
CAACATAGTATCTTGCCTTTATCTCTGTCTGGACATTTTCCTCCGCGAAAACCTTTCCGACGGGAACATTGGACAACACCAGCATCAATGCCAGTGCAATTGACAAAATTCTCTTGAATAAACTTGACATGTTTCCTCCGAATCTCATTTTTGTTTTTAATGTATTTATATTTTACTAATAAAAAATAAATTTTCAAGCCTTAAGACCTAGATTTATGGTGACTTTTTTGTAATAAAACCGCCCGCTTTCTCAAAAATATAGTCTTTAAGTTCCTGTTTTAGTTGAAAATGGAGAAAAAACGGGCAATGCAAAGATTAGAATTTGATTAGATGAAAAATAATAAAAATAGATTAGAAAAAAGCGAAGGTGTTTTAATTATTCTTAACATTTATCTTTTCCCTACTAAAATCCAACAAAAAACCCCGCATAGACGGGGTTGATTGTAAACAAAAATGGATATTCGATGATCGGTGTATTTTGCCTTCGAAAGAAGACTATTCTCCGACGATGTATTTCTCGTTGTTGAAAATCATGCGTACGATAAAGACCATCGTCATGGCGACCAAGAGAGGTACTACAATCGCAAGCATGATATTGAGGAGTTGAACATTGAATCCCAAAATATCGGTGAGCGCGCAGACCTGCCCGAGAATCGGAACGAGGTACATCCACCATGCAAACGCTTCGCCGGCAGGGAGCTGCATCGGAATCATGGTGAGGAAAATGGTTGCCATGTAAAACGGCATCACATAGTTCGAGGATTCCTTGAGATTGCGTCCCAAAGATGAGAGCGTCATGAGGACGGAGGTGTTCATCAGAAGACTCGGCACCAGAACCGCCATCATGAGAAGCGCTTCCTTGTAGGTGTAAATCACCTCGATAACGAACAAATCTTTCGGGATGAACGTGCTGATGGCGAGCATGAGCAGGAAGAAGCTGAGTACGGACACCACCGTTGCGGTTGCAGCGTGGAAGGAGAGTCCGAAGAGCTTTCCGAGTGCAAATCGTTCTCGCGGCATCGGCGAGAGGAGCTGAGTCGCAAGTGTTCCGCGCTCTTTTTCTCCCGCGACGGATTCCATGACCAGACCCATGGCGGAACCGATGATGATGATAAAGATCATGTACGGTGCAAATTTGGCAATCATACGTCCCTGGGTAAATTTTGCCTCCGTAATCTTGTACTCATACGACATGTCTTCGGACTCAAAGACCTTGAGCTGTTCTTCGCCGCCGACGAGCGATACCAATGTCGTATGGCGATACGGTTCGAGGTACCGCTCCTGAATGCGCTTATACGCCGCCTCCTTGTAATCGTCGCTCAAATCCCCGAAATAACGATACTTCGGAACTCTACCGCTTCTTACGGCATCCTCGAAATCCGCGTCGAAGTCAAGTGCGAGGTCGTACTTTCCCTCCTTCACCAAGGCGGCAATGTCGTTCAAATCCTTTCCGTTGCTGAATTCGATGTCGATGCCCTTCGTGCTTTCAATAAACGAAGGCGCGTTGTTGATCAGGACGGTCGGAATATTGCTGTCCACTTTGTTTGCGGTGAACGCGGCGATTCCGAGCATGACGCCGAACATGGCAATCATAATAAGGGGGGACAGGAAGAATGTTGTAAACAAAAGCTTCTTGTCCGAAAATACTCTATACAGTTCTTTTTTAAATACTATCCACATTTTCAACCTCTGTCATTCTGATATCAAATTATCTGATTCGGTGCATTTGATCCGGCACATCGTTTCGAACACCGGACTATTGTGCTTCCTGCTCTTTTTTCGCCTTTTTCTCCGCTTCCCTCTCGTCAAAGAACTTGAAGAACGCGTCTTCCAGGTCTTTGCAACCCGTCTTTTCCAGCACTTCCGCGATGGTGCCTTCGATTGCCAGAGAGCCCTCCATAATGATGGCGACGCGGTCGCAGAGCTTCTCGACCAGACTCATAATATGAGTGGAGATGATGACGGTCTTGCCTTTCTTCTTCTGATCGATCAAAAAATCGGTTACCCTGCGCGCCGTCACAATATCCAGCCCGTTTGTCGGCTCGTCGAAGATAATGGTCTGCGGGTCATTGATCAGGCTGGTTGCCAGGGAGGCCTTCTGCAACATTCCGGTCGACAGTTCGCTGATTTTTTTATACAGAAAGTCCTTCATCTCAAAAATTTCGCACAGTTCTTCTTTGCGCTTCGCGATATCCGCATCGCTCATGCCCTTCAGCCTGCCGTAGTATGTCATGGTGTAATCGAGCGTGAAATACTTATCGAGTTTCAGCTCCGAGGTCAAGAACGCGATGTTCGCCCTCGCATACTCGGGCTTTTTGACGATGTCCACCCCGTCGATGTAAATCTCACCCTCCAAAGGTTTGTAGAGCGTCGAAACACATCGCAAGGACGTGGTCTTTCCCGCGCCGTTCGCCCCGAGCAAACCGAAGATTTCCCCGTTGTTTGCTGTAAAAGAAAGCCGATCGACCGCCACGACATCTCGCTCGGGCTTCTCCGTAATTCCCTTGCTCTTATTTTCCTTTTGCAATTTTGCAAGCTGCGTCTTATTGCGCGTAAATATTTTTCGCAGATTTTTTACGACTACCATATTGCTCCTCTTATTGCTGCATGTATTTGTTCTATGACTACTTTAGTATCATATCATTAAATTTTCATTTACTTCGCATGATTTTTTCGTTTATCTTTCTCATATCGTTTGCCGTTCCATGCCGGCATCTCATCAAAAAATGCACAAAAAAATTGCCCATAGCGAGCAATCTTTCTCTGCGAAGCTAAAACCCGCAAAATCCTGAAAATTCCGGAGTCTTGCTCCGTGAACTTAGAAAATTTCTTCGATATCGATGCTTCTGTCCTTCGCCAGATCGATAAAGTCATCTCCCACCTGAACAATCGGACGGGTCGGAAACCCCTTGTTCGGATAGACGATTTTCCCGGTCTTTCCGTTGGATAGCCTGCACTGCTTACTGATAAAAAATGCGGAGATGCCCTCCTTGAAGATGAAGACGACCTCCGGATCGAACAATTTATCCGAATTCCACATGAGATAGTCCAGCGCGAGCATTTCAGAGATTTTGTTCTTGTACGGGCGATCATTCGTCAGCGCGTCGAACACATCACAAACCATGATGATTTTAGCAAAATCGTGAATCTGTTTGGATCTGAGTCTGAGCGGATATCCCGATCCGTCCATGCGCTCATGGTGATGAAGTGCCGCATACTTCACATTCTGCGAAACCCCCTTGGTTCCGAGCAGGATGCTGTATCCGTTTTGCGGGTGTCTCCTCACGACATCCCATTCCTCCGCGGTCAAGGCTCCAGGTTTCTTCAGAATCTCCTCCGGAATGCTGAGTTTTCCGATATCATAAAGCATCCCCGCCTCGGAGAGTTCGAGCATCTCCGTCTGCGAGAATCCCAGCCATTTTCCGATCATGGTCGCCAAAATGGAAACCCGCATCGAGTGTTCAAATGTATAATCATCCGTGCGCTGCAGCTGGTTAAGGCGCATGAGCACGTCATTGTTGCGAACCATGTCCGGAAGCGTACTGACGAGATGCGTCTTCATCCCCTGTAAGTCAAGCTCTCCGCTGTCCTTAATATGATCAAAAATCTGCCTGGTTTCCTTGATGGCATGTTCGTGTTTCACGTCAATCGGAAGATTTCCCTCCCCCGTGAGGACATTGACCTCCATATTGCGATTGTAACGATTTCTCGCGGCAGGCTCGAAAATCTGTTCGTTCTTGTGCTCATCCTGTAAAAGCTTCTCCACTTCCTCGGACAAATCCACGACCTGCTCGGCAGCCACATCCTTTATGACAATATCCGTAATGCCGATGTTTCGAATCAAACTGATGTGCCGGAGTGTCAGTACGGTTCCGGCGCTCAAAAGCTCGGCACCGCTGCGATCATCGTAGATAGCCGCTTCTAAAACCATTCCTTCCTTCAGGTCGTCATAATGTAGCTTTTTCATCTCTCCTCCAGCGCCGTAAACTTTTTCGAAAAAATTAAAAGGTCTTCTTTACCAAGGGTTTCGCCCCTTACACTCGGGAAATATCCAATATCTATTATAACATCACGAAGCTTCTTTTTATCACATATATTTAAGGAATTTAGCGAATTTGAGAGCGTCTTGCGCCTGGAACTGTAGATCGCTTTTACGATGCGCATGTACATATTTTCTTCCGCTTCTTCCAGTGCGGGAGGAATTCTCGTCATACTGAGCACGGCGGAATCTACATTCGGTGCGGGCATAAAGGAATTTCTTCTGATACTCGCGACCTGTCTGCTCTCGGCATAGTACCCCGCTGTCATGGTTATGGCGCCGCGATCGCCCTCGTCCAGGATTCGCTCCGCCACTTCCTTCTGCATCATGACGACCAGTGCCTTCACCCGCTTCGCATCCTCCAGCACCTTCATGATA
>JAUMXJ010000058.1:5969-6928 GCA_030529205.1 Bacillota bacterium
GTGATGTAGTACGGCAGATTCGCGACGACCACGGCGGTTTCATAACCGGCGTCCCGTATCAGGGTGTCCAGATCACATTTCAACACATCCTCGCAGATGATGTCGAGGTTTCCAGCAGGCACAATTTCACGCAAAATAGGCGGAAGTGTCTTGTCCTTTTCGATTGCGATGACGTGCTCCGCCACATCACATAGCCGCTCCGTCAAGACTCCGAATCCCGGGCCGATTTCAATCACAAGACATTTTGAAGCTGCCGACGCACCCTCGGAATCCGGACTTTTCTTGATCTCCCTCCGCACCGCATCGACGATTTTGTCCACCGCATGCGTGTCGATCAGGAAATTCTGACCCAGCGACTTGGAAAACGCGAAGCCGTAGCGCTCCATAATCTTTCGAATATCCGCAGGCGAAGTCAGGCAAAGTTTTTTCCCGTCCGCTTCGCTTTTCGCTTCCCGTTTCGCTTCTCTATCTTCCGTCATATTTCCCGTGTCCTCTTTCCAACAATTCTTTTACTTCGTCTCTTCCTATATGTCTCACACGAAGCCTGTGCAGGAACTGTCCGGCATTCGCATAACCGATTCCGAGTCTTCTGCCCAGACTTGTCCGTCTCTGTTTCGAACCGTCCCCCGCCAGACCGAACTCCAGCATGTCCCGCATGGTCATCCCGCCCTCCGCGGACATCCTCTCTTCCTCGGTTGTCCTTTCTTCCGTGGACGGCTCCTCCTCGAACGGCTTCTCCCTCACCGTCGGCGTTTGCTCCGCGGACAGCATGTCCCGCTCCGACATTGATTTCTCCGCCGGCAGCTCTTCAGACTGCCCAAGAATCGTAGCTCCCGCCTTGAGAATCGCCTCGAGAATCGCCGAACCGCTCGCATTTTCCACTCCGATATCTCCGTCTCGCACGGCGTCTTCTCGTACGATGCGGGCATGTAAGATTCTGCAGCCCGGCAACTCCTTTT
>JAUMXJ010000059.1:0-3464 GCA_030529205.1 Bacillota bacterium
AAGAGATGCTTCTTGAAACGGGAGAAAAACCGGTGCTGTTTCCGGTCGGAGCCAAGACACTCCTTTATCTCTCCGGAGAAGCTGCCCGGGAGCGTTTTAAAAAAGTTGCGCGCTTTTTTATTCCTTCGGAGGTACAGCTCAGCCTTCTGAACGACAAGACCGAAGTGGCAAGGCTGGGGGCGCACTGCGGTATTCCCATCCCTCTCGAATACATGCCGCCGTATGAAAATATCGTGTATCCGTGTGTAGTAAAGCCGGCTTTCGGAGAACGGTTCGGACTGACAGCCGCGAAGCGATACCGCATCGCGCGCAATCAAAAACAGCTTCAGGAGTACATCGACTTCTACAAGGGAATCACAGGAGAAACCCCTCTTGTACAGCAATACTTGGACGGCACGGGAGCGGGTTGCTCCGTCTTGTGCAAAGACGGGGACATACATGCCGCGCTCTGCCACAAAAGGATTCGTGAATATCCAGTCTCGGGAGGTCCTTCCACTTGTTGCCGCGCCTTTCATTCGGATGAATTGGTCGATTATGCGGCGAGACTGGTCAAGGAAGTCGGCTACAACGGGATTGCCATGATTGAGTTCAAGTATGATGCGGAGGGCAGGGCACATCTCCTGGAGGTCAATCCCCGCATCTGGGGAACTTTTCCTCTGACCAGAGTCGGTCGTTCGTCGATGATCGAACATTGGTTGCAACTTGCCTTGGGGGTCTCGGAGCCTCCGATACGGACAGGGGAGTATCGCGAAAGAAAGATGGTGTACGCCGTTTCCGACCTGGTTGCCGGCATCGGGTATGCCAAAAAAGGAAAGCTCGGCAAGTTTTTCGGAGCGATTCTGGATTGTCTCAACCCCTTTGTTCGAGACGGGCTTTGGGAATGGAGAGATATCAAGCCCGGCATCGTATACATCAAGTCATTGCGCAATAGGAGAAAAAAATAAATGCCCGAATTTCGCGTGGATTTTCACTCACATACCAAGGCTTCAAGCGATGGACGCTCCACCTTGGAGCGCATGGTACAAAGTGCGAAAAAAAAGGGAATGGACGCCATTTTAATCAGCGATCACAATGTGTTTTCGCTGGATCGGAAGTCGCAGATGACGGACGGTGTCCTGGTGCTCTCAGGCTGTGAGATTTCGACATCCGCCGGGCATATTCTCGCGCTTTTTTGCACCCCCTTTCCTGTCAAGGAGCGCCTGCAGACCGGCGCCGCTCTCGCGCCCGAAAAGGCGATTGCCGTCATTCATGAGCACGGCGGACTCGCCGTTATGGCGCATCCTTTTCAAAACCCGAAGCGCAATCTGGATGCAATCGCCGAGATGCTCGACGGGGTGGAATGCGCCAATGCCAGAGTCTATATGAAAAATAAGGACGGTAACGAAATGGCGAGGCGCTTTGCGGAACAATACGGATTGTTTCAAACCGGCGGCAGCGATGCGCATCACGAATCGGAAGTAGCGAACTGCTACACCATTGTGGAGGCGGATTCGCTCGAGGAGTTGGAGGCTGCGGTCAGAGCCGGAAGAACCCGCGCATGCGAGGGGAAGAAGACGAAGCGCATTGCCAAAGGGCTTTCGCAGATGACCTCGGCATGGCGGTCCAAAAAAATCAAAAAAATATGCAAGGCGGCTCTTGTTCTGACCAAGGGCATTTTGCTCGATATGGTAGGTAGGTAAGTATGTCACTGCTCACAAAAGGAATCGGTCTGGTAAAAAAAATCAAGCACAGATACGATGCACAAATCAAGGCGCGAACGCCGGTCTATCTTTCCCCGGTCAGACGCATCGAACGGGTCAAGACGAGGGAAAAAGTGCTCGCTATGACATTTGACGACGGCCCGAGCGCAATGCTTCCGCATCCGCAGGGCTCTCATACCGAAGGTTTGACCGTCACCCTGATGCATATTCTGGACTCTTACGGCGCCAAGGGGACCTTTGACATCATCGGCAGCACCGCGAACAGTTATCCGGATCGCCCGGGCAAGGAAGGCTCCGCTTCGTGGGGAGGAGAGAAGTTCGATCATTATCCCGATATTTTTCAGGACGACAAAGGCGGAGCGGTCGCCTGTCCGGAAATTATCGAAATGTTGATACGCGGCGGTCACGAGATTACGAGCCATACCTTCGAACATATCCTCTACGGGAAAAAGTCGCTTGTATACGGCGGAAGAAGCTACCTCGGGGATTACCGGAAAGTGCTTGCGGATCTGGAGCGCCTGCACACCCATATGAAGGAAAAGCACGGATATGAGATGCGTCTGTCCAGACCTCCTCACTACGTGGACGCCATCCAAAAAGGAATCAGCAGTTATGACGCGTATGCGCATATGGGCTACCAGTACATGGCTGCGAGTTTCGACGGTGCCGGCTGGTTGCCGCTCGCTACGTACGAGCAGGAGGTCGAGGCGATGTGGAAGCCGATTGCACATGCACTCAAGCAGGATGCGAACTACTTTTGCGGTCAGATTATCTTTCAGAAAGACGGGTTCAATATGGCGCGCAGGACGCCGGTTGCGGACGGTCTTCCGATTCAGCTGAAGCTTTTGACGGAAGCCGGTTACAGGGTGGTCACCGTTTCCGAGCTTTTGTCGTATTCGCCGTTTGCGGATCTCGGAGAAGGCGACCGTCATTACGAAGCCGCAAAAAAACTCGACCGTCACGGGTTTTGTGTCGCCTATCGCGACAACACCGTGCGTGTGAACGGGCAGATGACGATCGGTGAGCTGTGTATGACATTTTTCGGAAAGGCAACCGCACAATCGCGTGTCGAGCGGATTTTGCAGAACAAAGGAGAGAGGTTCACGCTGCCGATCGATGCATTTCATCCGTATGCCGACGCCGTTGCATTTGCGGTGGAACGGGACTGTCTCTCCGCTGCGGACGCAGTGAATCACGCGAGGATCGTGACCCCGGAGAATCTGATTCGCTTTTGCGAGAAAAGCTTCGTGCAGTCCATCGACAAGATGATACTTCAGGGCAATATCAATACCAGAGGACAAGTATTGGAGTACATCGCCGCGATGATTCACGAGTGAGGAAGCAAGTAAAAATACTGAAGAAAGAGAATGCGTATGAAACATTTAATCGTAGGAACGGCAGGACATATCGACCACGGTAAGACCAGTCTGATCAAGATGCTTACCGGCACCAATACGGACAGATTACAGGAAGAACAGAAGAGAGGCATTACAATCGACATCGGTTTCGCATATCTCGATCTGCCTTCCGGAACCCGCGCGGGCATTGTGGATGTGCCGGGACACGAACGTTTCATTCGCAATATGCTCGCGGGAATCGGGGGCGTGGATGTGGTCATTCTCGTCGTCGCGGTCGACGAGGGGATGATGCCGCAGACGCGTGAACACCTGGATATCCTGTCTCTGCTCGAAGTCAAAGCGGGCATTGTGGCGCTCACCAAGTGCGATATGGCGGATGAACAGTGGATAGAGCTTGTCACGGAGG
>JAUMXJ010000059.1:3474-6790 GCA_030529205.1 Bacillota bacterium
AGCTTAAATCGACCGTCCTCGAACATGCGCCGATAATTCCGGTTTCGTCCGTGAACGGAATGGGCAGAGAAGCGCTGCTGGAGGCTTTGGACCGCGTGGCGTCGACGACGAGCGAAAAAAGTGCCGATGCGCGTCCGAGACTGCCGATTGACAGAGCATTTGTCCTGGAGGGGATCGGAACCGTCGTTACGGGAACATTGGTCGAGGGCGGTATTTCCGTGGGAGATACGCTGGAGCTCTACCCGCCCAAGATTCAGACCAAGGTCAGGAGCATTGAGTCGCACGGCGAGAAATGCGAGACGATATACGCCGGTCAGAGGACGGCGATCAATCTGTCGGGCGTGAAAAAGGATGATATCCGCAGAGGATATGTCCTGGCTAAGCCGGGAAGCATGCACACCACCAATATTTTGGACTGCAAGCTGCGATTGTTGAAGGATGTAAAGCGCAGTTTCAGCAATCGTGCACGGGTGAGGTTCCACCACGGAACCGGAGAGAGCATCGGAAGAATGGTGCTTCTAAACGACACCGAGGCGAGCGGAGGAGATGAGATTTTTGTGCAGGTGCTCTTGGAGGAAGAGATTGCGGTTAAGACCGGAGATCGTTTTATTCTGAGAAATTATTCGCCCGTGACCACAATCGGCGGCGGAATTGTCATCGACGCCGGACCGGTGAAGCACAAGAGATTCCACGGGGAAGTCATCGAAGGTTTGAGTAAAATTGAGTCGGGAGAGGCATTCGACTTGATAGAACAGGCAATTCTCAGTCACAGTAAGGACTTTGAGAAGATTTCCAAGGTGCTTCTGCCGATCGGACTTCCGGATTCGGAGGTTGCGAATCTGACCGCAAATATGAGGGAAAACGGAATCATCTTCGCGCTCTCCGAGGATGAGGACAAGGTCTATATGCACAGGGCGTTCTATGAAAAATTGGCACAGAATGCAGTGGAGCTTTTGAGCGCACATCATAAAAAAGCGCCGTTGGAAGCGGGGATGAGCAAGGAGGAGTTTCGCGTCAGATTGACGAAGAAAATGGGAATCACCGCAGATTTGGCGGGAATCCGCACATTATTGAAAAGCGTGGAGGACAGATTGATGGCGGAAAAGTTGATCGACGACGCCGCTTCCTGTTATAAAGTTCACGGATTTCGTGTCAAGGTCGACAATACGCAGCAACAGGTGGCGGATCGGCTGATGAAGGATTTTGCAATTCCCGCTACCCCGTTTGAGGTACTCAAAGGATATGACAAATCGATGAAAGCGGACTTGGTGTTCCGCATGTTGGTCAATTCTGGGCGATTGACCAAGCTCAGTCCTGAAACCGCACAGGATTCGGATGCCCTGAAGAGGATGATTGCACAGCTCAGGGAAAAGGCGGATGCCGCACCCGAGAAAAACATCACGCTTGCGGAAGCGCGCGACTGCCTCGGCATCTCGAGAAAACAGGCTCTTTCCATATTGGAGTATCTGGATAAGAACAAAGTGACCAAGAAGATCGGAGATGCCAGAATCTTTGTCTAGTTCTTTACTTTTGTATCGATGTAAGGTATAATCATCAATCATCGGACCATGGTCCGATAGGGGGGCGGATAGGTGCTGGTGTGCCTACCGGTCTTCAAAACCGGCTGGACCGGGCAACCGGTTTGGTGAGTTCGATTCTCACACGTCTCCGCCAGAAAAAACAATGCTGCAAACGCGATGTTTGCAGCATTTTTATTGTTCATTCATCCTTTAATCAGTCTTTGTACTTGTCCAGGATGGCGGTAAAGGTATCGATATTTCTGAGGAAATGATCGACGAGAATGGGATCGAAGTGTTCGCCGCGTTCACTCTTGAAGTGCTCGATAATTCTCGGCATTTCCCACGCTTTTTTGTAACAGCGCTCGCACGAGAGGGCGTCGAATACATCTGCAATCGCCGTAATTCTGCCGAAAATGTGTATGTCATCTCCCTCAATTCCTCTCGGATATCCCTTTCCGTTCCATTTTTCGTGGTGTTCACGCGCGACGATTGCGGCAGCCTTGATAATCGGTCGATGCGAGTTTTTGAGGAGATTGTAGCCGATTTCGGCATGTGTCTTGATGATTTCGTATTCTTCTTCCGTCAACTTGTCCGGCTTGTTGAGAATGGAGTCGGGAATTGCAACTTTTCCGATGTCGTGCATTGGGGAGGCAACTTCCAAGAGCTTGATGTCGTCGGCTTTCAGGCCGGCGAGTCTTGCGAGCTCCGCTGAAACTTTTGCCACCCTTTTCACGTGGTTGCCCGTCTCCTTGGAACGGCTCTCGGCTATTTCGGACATGAGCAGGATGATTTCTATTTGCGTTTTTTCAATTTCAATGGCAAGCATGGCTGTGACAAGCGCCTTTTGCGCATAGGTCGAGACCAACTTGAGTAATCCCACATCCTCCTGATTGAATTTACAATCTCCGGTCAGTTTGTTTACACATTGAAACGCCCCGATGACTTCCCCCATGTCATTGAAGAGCGGGGTGGTGAGGAGAGAATTTGTTTTGTATCCGGTATTCTTGTCCACATCCGCATTGAAAAACGGAAGTTCATACGGATTGTTGGAAAAAACGACGGAAGCGGTACGAATCGATTCGCCGACTACTCCGGTATTGCTCGGTATTTCGATTGTGGGGATTCCGTGTGCGACTTTTGTCCAAAGAATATCCCGTTTTTCGTCCAATAACCAGACCGTGCAGCGGTCTACCCCGATCAGCATTTTCCCCATTGTGGCGATATCAAAGAGAAGCACATCCAATTCCTTCGTCTGTGCAATTTTTGATGCATATGATAAAAGCAATTCCATTTTTTGATTTGCCGTGAGTTCGTTCATGATTCCTCTCATTGTTGATAATTGTGGTATTATCCATTATAATTTTATTAGATTATAACATATGGAGGGCCTGTCTATGAAATATTTAAAGCAGTTGACGGTCTTGATGATTATTTTGTTTACCATAGTGGGCACAGGCATCGGATTCGCGGACGGCGTCGTGTATTCCGACGAGGTAATCGCTCCGAGGGGGATGTGCTACGACGCGCAGAACAATCGGATTATTTTTGCGGATTATACGGCTAATGCAATTTTTGAGTTGAACCTCGGGACGATGAAAATTCAAAAGATTGCCGGAAAAAGTCTCGGCAAAAACGCTTACGGTTTGCCGGTGGGCGGATACAAAGACGGGGATGCCAAAGAAGCGCTGTTCAAAAATCCGTCCGATGTAGCGTTCTTAAAGTCGGGTGCGATTATTGTGGCGGACACGGGCAATCACGCAATCAGGCAGATTTACAACGGCAGAGTTACCACGATT
>JAUMXJ010000060.1 GCA_030529205.1 Bacillota bacterium
AAAATCTATGAGAATTGAAGAAGCGGTGAAGATCAGGCCGCATATTGTCGAACTGCTGAGCAAACACAATATCGATTTTTGTTGCGGCGGTTGGCAGGTATTGGAAGACGCCTTGAAAAATAAAGGGTTGGATGTCGACTCATTTGTCGCGGAGCTCAATCAATATGAACCGCTCGGAGAAGTGGATGACTGGAGAAAAGCACTGAATTTAGGAAAGGAGGACCTCATTCGGTACATTGTGGACACACATCACCGCACAGAGGAAAGGTTGGTTGAAGAAGTGGAAAAGCTTCTGGAAAAAATCCTATATGTTCACTTTGAGCACCACGGAGAATCACTCACATCGATTTATCAGACTTTCCTGTCCCTCAAGCAGGATTTGATGCCGCACTTCGCAGATGAGGAGAAAGTGGTATTCCCAAATGCGCTTAGAAATCCGAAGACGGATTGGAGTAAATTGCGAGACGATCACGACCAAGTTGGGCAGCTTCTACGTAAGCTGCAACAGCTCACAAATGATTTCACCCCTCCGTCGGATGCGTGCAGGACCTATCGACTTGCATTTGAAAAGTTGCACGAGTTGGTTGACGACATCCATTTACATGTATTTTTAGAAAACTCCGTTTTATTTGAACAGGGTACTCTATAATCTCAGACGTCAAATCGTTACAATCCATCTTCCCGCAATGCGGAGATGTCTTGCACGTTGGAGAGAAATGGCGGTCTGATTGTCCAATTTTATATTGACGCATCCTCGGTTTTTGTGTACTATCTGTTAATGAAATCACAACGAAGTGTAAACACCTTGCCGGAGAGGGATTTCTCCTGATTTGGATTCCCATTCGCACCGGCGGTGTTCTACCTTCGGCGGATATGAGATTCGAACGATTGAAATAAAAGGGGTAAGTATGCAGGAAACAAGTGCAATGGTATTGGTCAATCGCCGCGTCCTCACTTTTTGGTCCATTATCGCGGGCGTGATTACTTTGACATACGCTGTCGAGGCGGTCCAGGGAAATCGCAGTTATCTGTATTTTGCTTTTATCAGTGCGATCTATATTCTTCCCGTCCTGACGGCGTGGTATCTTTATAAATTGCAGAAGCATTCGGGGCTGATCAGGTACTTGGCGACGGTCAGTTATTTTCTCGCCTATGCGATTACATTTCATACAACACAGACCATGGTCGTGTTTGTCCTCGCTTTTCCGATGATTATTATTCTGACGAATTATGCGGATTGCAGGATGATTCGGTTCGCGGGTGTCTTGAATGTGCTCATCAATATTTCGTACATGATTCGCGCACAGTTTGAATGGAGCGGAGATTCGACTCCCGTCGACTACACCAACCACAAAATACAGTTCGTTATCACAGTCCTGGTGTCGGTTGTCGGATATTATGCGACCAAGACCATCAAACAGATCAATGATGCGCAGCTGGAAAAGTTGGATGCGGAGAAAAAGGCGCAGGAACAAATTTTGATGAAAATGTACACCACTGCGGAAGAAGTACTGAAAGGAACGGAAATCCTCAACGATACGGCGGTGACAATTGTCAACAATGTCACTTTCACCAAGGATTCCATGGATGAGATATCCCGCGGTACTGCAGATGTGGCGGAGACCGTGCTGGAGCAGATCAGGACAACGGATAATATTGCTCTGCAGGCGATGACGACCTATACACGACTGTCGGAAATGGTGGAGAGTTTTCGTCATACCAAACAAAACACGGATAAAGGATTGGAGGGCGTCAATGCACTCAGTTCATCGGTGAACCATACCGGTTTAATCGGCAAAGAGGTGGTTCTCAATATGTCCAAGTTGATTGAGGTGACCGATGAGGCGCAGCGCATCATCGAAATGATTCGGGTCATTGCGGCGCAAACCAAGCTTCTATCGTTAAATGCGAGTATCGAGGCGGCGCGTGCGGGAGATGCCGGCCGCGGATTCACCGTGGTGGCAAAGGAAATTCAGGAACTTGCCAATAATACCGAACACGCGACGGAGAGCATCAATACCCTTTTGACCTCTTTGACCGAGACGGCGAACAAATCTTCCGATGATGTGAACAAGCTCAGATCCGCAATGCAGGATCAGTTCAAAATCGTAGAAAATTCCATCGAGAACTTTAAAGAAATATCCGGGGATATCAAACAATACACCGAGGGATTGGACGAACAGCTCCACATGATGAACGGTGTAAAAAACGATGTGGATGCCCTGAACAACACCATCAAGACTTTCTCGACATTCACGGAGAAACTGACCGAATCCGCGGAGCAAACCCTCAGCTCGGCGGAATCGACATTGGGCGTCATGAACGGTGTCGGTAAAGCACTGGGCGCTTTGACGGCAGAGGTGTACAAACTCAAAGAAAACGAGTAGTCGGCGACCGTGAGCGTTACCGTACCCGACATAGGCATCGGAAAACCGGATTAAAGACAAAGACATACTCAGAATCGAAAGGCGGAGTCCCCGCCTTTTTTCATGGACATCACGTCATTTTTTACTCTGTTTTTTGTATTTTATAATTTATATATTATAATAAATATAAATTAATTAATTTCGGTTCATCAAAAAACTTTTTAGTATAAGCTCCACCAAGTGAACAAAAGGGAAAGATATGAAAATGTAAAGAAATGCGGCTACAAAAAGCGGCATTTTTATAAACAAAATCAATCATAGAGAAAGGAGCGAAAAATGAAAGTGAACGAAAACAAAAGTGACAGTCAAAAGAAAAAAAGAGCACTTCCGCACATCTTTACCATTCTTTTGTGCATGATCGTCATCGCGACCATTTGTACATGGATTTTCCCGGCGGGAAGCTATGACCGTGTGCTGAACGAGGCGACCAAGAGACAGGTTATCGACCCGAACTCATTCAAGTATGTCGAAAGCAAACCCGTCGGATTCTTTGAAATGTTTGTGAGCATTGAAGAAGGGCTGATTCAGGCTGCAAATATCAGTTTTTTGATTTTTTGCGCCTTTTCATGTCTCTACGCCATTCAGGAAAGCGGAGCGATTGATGCGTTTATCGCCGGTCTGATCAGACGTACGAAGAAAAGCCCCGCCTCCGCCAATATCATTATCGTCATCATTATGATTATTTTCTCCGTCTGGGGCTCAACCGGAACATTCTCCTATGAAGAAGTCATCGCCTTCATCCCGATTTTCGTAACCGTAGCTTATGCACTAGGATATGACGCCATGACGGGGGTAGCCATTTCCGTCGTCCCTGTCGGAATCGGATTTGCGTCCGCAACGGTCAATCCCTTCACCATCGGGGTGGCACAGGGAATTGCGGAACTTCCTCTCTTCTCCGGATTCTGGTACAGAGCGTTGATTCTGGGCGTGATGACCGGCATTCTGATCGCTTATGTTATGTGGTATGCACACAGAGTCAAGAAAGATCCGACCAAGAGCTTGACCTACGGTATGGACATGTCCGATTTTATGACGGATGAGACACGACTTTCAACCAAGATGACCGGAAGTCGTCTCGCAACCCTTCTGGCACTGTTGGTCGCGGTCGGCGTGATGGCTTGGGGTCTCCTGACCCAGAAATGGTACATCAACCAATGCGCGGCGATTTTTATGATTCTCTCGATTGCAGTCGCGATAATCAACCGCTGGAGCCCGAACAAACTCTGCGATATTCTCGTCAAAGGCTTGGGTTCCGCCGTTCTTCCGGCATTTGTCGTCGGACTCTCCCGTGCGGTACTCGTGGTGTTGACCAAGGGAATGCTGATCGACAGCATCATTCACGGCTGCGTCTCCATCATTCAAGGTTTGTCCCTGTATGCGAGCGGATTCGCCATGCTCGTGTTCCAGACAGTGCTCAACTTCCTCATTCCTTCCGGAAGCGGACAGGCGGCGGTATCCATGCCGATTATGACTCCGATTGCGGACATTATCGGAATGAACAGACAGATTGCCGTGCTGATTTTCCAGTTCGGAGACGGATTCTCGAATCTTTTGTGGCCGACCAGCTTCATGGTTGTCGCGTGCTCCATGGCGAAGATTCCGCTCAGCAAGTACTACAAATGGTTGCTTCCGTTTTTCGCAATTTGCTTCGTGGTACAGTGCCTCTTTATATTCGGCGCCATCGCCATGAACTATATGTAAGGGAGGCGAAGTATGTGTGAAGAGAAGGACAATATCCTGGAAATCATCGATTGCGAAGTCGCGGAAATCGAAGACGAACTGATACGCGACAGAAGACATCTGCATATGCATCCCGAAGTCAGCTACGATACTGCGGAGACGGACAAGTATGTCCGCGCAAGGCTTGAACGCCTCGGCATCGAGATGCCTTCCGCCAAAATGGGCGTGTTCGGTCTGATTCCCGGAAGAGATCACGGCAAGATGATTCTGCTTCGTGCGGATATGGATGCGCTTCCGATTCAAGAGGAAAATGAAGTGCCCTACTGTTCGACCGTTCCGGGGAAGATGCACGCATGCGGCCATGATGCGCATACCTCCATGCTCCTGGCGGCTGCCGCCATTCTGAAAAAACACGCCGAACTCCTTCCGTATGATGTGCTCCTCATGTTTCAGCCGGCTGAGGAGGGCCCGGCACCCGGAGGCTGCAAATTCATGGTGGAAGACATTGCTGAAAAAGGCTGGCTGGACAAGATTGTGGCGGGCTATGCACAGCATGTATTCAACGACAGCTCCACCGGAACAATCTCCTATAAATACGGTTCTCTCGCCGCTTCCACCGACGAGTTTTATATCAATATCACCGGGAAAGGAGGGCATGCGGGACTCCCGCACGAATGTATTGATGCCCTATCGGTCGGTGCAAAGGTCGTCGGTGCGATAGAGACCTTCATTTCCAGACGGATCGATCCGTTTGACCAGGTGGTCTGTTCCATCGGCCGTTTTCACGCGGGAAATGCGATCAATGTGGTGGCGGAGACTTGTGAAATTGCAGGAACGATTCGATGTCAGCGCAATCCACTCAGAGAGGTGATAATCGAAAATATCACTCGCATCGTAGAGGGCATCTGCACCGGCTACGGCGCACAATGCGAGATCCGCATAAACAGAGGTTTGACCGTTCTCGAAAACAACGACCGTGTCATCGATTACATCAGAAAGATTGCACCGGATGTCGTGGGAGAATCGGGCGTTCTCATTACACCGCATGCCATGATGGGCGCGGAAGACTTTTGTTTCGCAACAGCAGCGATGCCGGCTGCCATGACGTGGCTCGGCTCGTGGAAAGAAGGACTTTCCCGTACCAACCATCATCCGAAGTTCAACATCGACGAAGCTTGCATGAAGTACGGCGTCAAGATGTTCTGCAATTTTGCCCTTCGATGCGAAGAACTTGAAGCGCCGCGTTAAACGAATCGACATTCGTTGTTTGCTATGTGCCTTTCATACGGGGGCACATAGCCGTTTTTCTTCGTTCGCATTTCGGGGGGAAGAATTCAGATTATAAAACAGAATTTAAAAAAATTTATTAATAAAAATTCTATAAATACCGATAAAAGATTTGATATTCTAAACGAACATGATGACAGGACGATAACGGGATTTGGGAAAGGCAAGGGAACATTCAGTTTCAAGACGGACCGTCCTTTCCCGCCATCGGAGAATCATGGCGTATCGAAACACAGGAGAGTGTATGTTAAAAAATTTAAAAATCACAACCAAGGTTGTGGCATTAACGCTTTTTTTGTTGGGTTTTTCAGGATTAATTGTCGTGATGTTGTTCAATACCATGAGGTCCTTGAGTATTGAAAAATCGGATCTCGACATACTGAAACAGGCGCAGAGCATGACGACGGAGTATTCCGAGGAGTTTTCGAAGATTTATGCTCTTGTCGAGAGCTATGCGATGAGCGTCGAAAACAGCATTTTATACAAGAAAAGCGATCGACAGGATGTCGTGTCGATGCTCGAGCGCTCGCTCAAGAATCATCCGAGTATTGTCGCGCACGGATGCGGATTGGAGCCGAACCGATTTGACGGAAAGGACAATATGTTCCGGGGCAATACCAAGGCCGGCAGTGATGCCGATGGAAGATACCTCGCCTATGTTTCTTTGGACTCTTCGGGAAACGCCCTGGTGGATGTATTGACCGGCTATGATATGCCCGGTGACGGAGATTGGTACATTGTGCCGATGAAGACCGGAGAGACATTTGTGTCCGAGCCGTATTATTACGATATTGCGGGAGTTTCCACACTGATGTTCACCATCTCCGCGCCGATCAAAATCGACGGCAAGCCGATCGGCGTCGTAACGGCGGATATTTCTCTCCATCCCGTACAGGAAAAAATTCAGAAAAGTCTCATAACCGAAGAAGATGTGAAGTCGGTAATGACAACGGAAAGCGGGTACATTGTGGCATCGAGCCTCGATACGCTGCGCATCGGGGGCAATGTGAAGGATACGGTGTTCGAAACATCGCTGAAAGCGCAGGAGAGCATTCTCGTAACCGATGTAGAAGGACTCAGCCGCAGCCAAGTCATCGCGAAAGCGGAAGTGACCATCGGAAATGCCGATCAGAGCTGGTATTTTTTCAGGGTGGTTCCCGCAGGAGCAGCATACAAGAACTATAAATTCCAAAGAGATGTCACCATCGCCATCATCGTCATCGCATTGGTCGGTGCGATTGTCATGGCATGGCTGATTCGCCGAAGCATTCGCAAGCCGATCCAATTGTTCCAGGCCTCCATGGGAACCGTGAGCTCCGGAGATCTTCGCAGCATGCAGAGTTTCGGATCGAAAGACGAACT
>JAUMXJ010000061.1:0-3038 GCA_030529205.1 Bacillota bacterium
GACTACATTGCTGACTTTTTGCGTGAGAAAAAGACACAATAAGCAAGGACAGATATTGTCAATAGAAATAGGAGAAGATATCATTGAATAAAGAAAAAAAGAAACAGGACGGGAATTGCGAAGACCGGATTGACCTCTCTCTGACGGATGACGGTTTTGATACGGTGATGTTGATGGATGACGACGGGGCGGAACGGCCGTTTCGCGTTGTTGCAACCCTCAAATTGGACGAAGTGGATTATGCGCTTCTGACAGATGACGAGGATTTTGAGGAAACCGGAGAAATCATGGTTTTTCGATTGGTCGAGCGGGAAGGTGAGCTCGTATTCGAAGGTGTGGAGGACGATGATGAAATCGACTCCGTGCTGTTGGCCGCAAATGAACTTTTTGAAGAAGAAGTGTTTGAAGAAGAATAAATAACGGCATTGTAAAAGTACAAGGGAAAAGGAGGATTTTAGTGGACTACGAAAAGTATGTGGAAATATTGCAGAGTAAGAGATTCAGGGTGACCGAACAAAGACTGCAAATCTTAAAAGTAATCGCAGAAAACAGTGACAAACATCTAACGAACGAAGAAATCCATGATCTTGTAAAGTTGATCAACAACGACATCGGGTTGGCGACGGTGTATCGCACCACGCAACTCCTGTCGCAGTTGGGTATCCTGACCACTCTGACCATCGGAGACGGCAAGGAAAGATATGAATTAAAAAAGGAGACAGGAGGACATACACATCATCACCTCATCTGTTCAATTTGCGGGAATGTCTCTGAAGTTGAAGAGGATCTGCTTGAAAATCTGGAGGAAAAAGTTGAAAAAGAGCTCGGATTTAAAGTCTTGGATCATCAATTAAAATTTGTTGGTGTATGTGCTGATTGTTCTTCCAAAGAGAATGAATAAATGAATGAAAATAAACTGAAGATTATACCACTCGGGGGGCTTCAGGAAATCGGCAAAAACATGACGGTCTATGAGTATAAGAATGAAATCATCATTGTAGACTGCGGGATTGCCTTTCCGGAAGACGAGCTGCCCGGAGTGGATGTTGTGATTGCCGATACGACGTATTTAAAACAAAATATCGACAAGATAAAGGGGTTGTTCATCACCCATTCCCATGAAGACCATATCGGAGCCATTCCCTTTTTTCTAAGGGATTTTGACGTTCCGATTTATTCGTCGAGGTTTACTCTGGGAATCATTCGATCCAAATTAAAAAATGAGAAACCGGTGATGCATGAAATTTCTCCGGGGGAGAAAGTGAAGCTGGGTTCGTTTGAAATCGAGGTGCTCCGGGTGAATCACTCCACCCCGGACGCATTTGCGTTTGCGATCAAGACTCCGCTGGGTATTGTCGTGCAGACCGGAGATTTCAAAATCGATCACAATCCCATCGACGGCAAGCGCATGGACCTTGTCCGCTTTGCCGAGCTCGGCAAGCAGGGCGTCCTGCTGTTGCTTTCGGACAGCACCAATGCCGTGAAAAGCGGATACACGATGTCCGAAAGTCTGGTGGGCGAGACCTTTGAAGAGATTTTTAGACATGAGCGAACGGCGCGCATTCTCATCGCGTCCTTTGCGTCCAATGTGCACCGTATCCAGCAGATCATCAATTCCGCCGTCAAGTACGGCAGAAAGATTGCCTTTGCCGGTAAGGGCATGGTCAATACCAGCAATGTCGCGATGAATCTCGGGTATCTCCATGCACCCGACAATGTCGTCATCAATGTGGACAACATTCATCAGTATCCCGATCATGAGCTTGTCATCGTGACGACCGGATCACAGGGAGAACCGATGAGCGCACTGACACGCATTGCCAACAATGAGCATCGGAATGTCTTTATCCGGGAGGGAGACCTCGTCATTTTTTCCTCCTCGGCGATTACGGGCAACGAAAAATCCGTTTACAAGCTCGTCAACCAGCTGATGAGGCTCGGTGCAAAGGTGATTTTCGAGGCGCTGGAAGAAGTTCACGTCTCCGGACACGCGAAGAAGGAAGAGCTGAAGACGATGATCAGTCTGACGAATCCGAAGTACTTTATGCCGGTGCACGGCGAGTACATTCACCTCGACAGGCATCGCGAGATTGCCAAGGGGATGGGCGTTCCGGAAGAGAATATTTTCATGCTGGAAAACGGGAGCGTGCTGGAGATCACCAAAAAAGGTGCGAGAATCAACGGTTCGGTGGAAGCGGGGCGTGTGTTTATCGACGGTCGCGGGACGAGTGACATCGACACGGCTGTCATACGTGAGAGGAAATACCTTGCGGAAGAGGGGCTTCTCGTGGTTTCCATGGGTCTTTGTAAAGAGACGGGCGAAGTGGTGACCAGTCCGCAGATTACAACGCGCGGCTTTTTGTTTCCGGCGGATCATGATGAGGCCAAGACGGAAGTCAAGATCAAAATCGAGGAAGAACTGATGCGCTATGATCCGAAGAGTCCGAAGGATGCCCACTATTTGAGGGTGAGACTGAAAGATACCATCGAGGGAATGGTGCGCAAGAGATTTAAAAAGACGCCGATGGTCATCGTCCTGACTGTGGAAGTGGACGGGATGTCCTTGTCGCGTCAAGGTTCAGAGGCAAAGCCGGAGAGGAGCGATGAGAAATCCGTTCCGGATTTGGATGTGGACGCCTTCAAAGTCCCCGAGTCCATCAGGGCGGAGGCGCTCTCCATGCTTTTGGAGCAATTGCAAAAGTGTCGTGCACAAAAAAAGGGGAATAAAAATTTATCAAAAAGCCATACTGCCGCCACAAAAAACAGCTATTTTAAAATCATTGAAATAGGAACCGCACACGGGTTTTCTTCCATCAGCATGGCGAAATGCGGCGCCGATATCCGCGTGACAAGTTTCGAGTTGAGCGAGGAGAGGGCGGGAACCGCGACGGCGCATGTTCTGCAGTCCGGAATGGCGAAGCGCATTGAAATCGTGAACGATGATGTCGCGAAGCGGCTTCCGCTGCTCGAAGACAATTCGTATGATTTTGCGTTTTTGGACGGTCCGAAGGCACAGTATCGCAAACATTTTGACGAGC
>JAUMXJ010000061.1:3048-6645 GCA_030529205.1 Bacillota bacterium
TGATATGTGTCGACAATGTCAACTTCGACCGCGACGATAAAAGGTACAAGACCATCAACAAGCGAATGGCGGAATTTAGGGAATATCTGAGGGAGATTGGCGCGGAAATCGGGGAAGATACGGGTTTTGCGGCTTATAAGGTTATCAAAGGACATGATGAAAAACAGGATTGAATTATTGGCTCCGGCAGGGGATTTGGAGAAGTTGAAGTTTGCCGTGCTTTACGGAGCGGACGCCGTCTATATCGGCGGTGAATTTTTCGGGCTCAGACAGGCGGCGAAGAATTTTACAAGGGAAGAGATGAAGGAGGGAATCGCCTTTGCACATGAAAGAGGTGCCAAGGTCTATCTCACCATGAATATTGTGCCGCATGAAGGAGATATTCAGGCGTTGCCGTCGTATCTCGAAGAAATCAAGGATCTCGAGATCGATGCGTTCATCGTCTCGGATCCGGGTACCATGTTGCAGATTAAACAGAGTATCCCCCATGCGGAGATTCATTTGAGCACACAGGCGAATACCACCAATTCCGCTTCCGCGGAGTTTTGGAAGCGCATGGGGGTGGAGCGGATTGTGCTTGCTCGAGAACTTGGAATTCAGGAGATCAAGGACATCTGTCAGGCGGTGCCCGAGATGGAATTTGAAGTCTTCATTCACGGTGCCATGTGCATTTCTCATTCCGGTCGCTGCCTTTTAAGCAATTATCTCACCGGAAGGGATTCCAATCGAGGGGATTGCGCGCAGCCTTGCAGATGGAATTACGCTCTTGTCGAAAAAAATCGCCCGGGTGAGGAGTTTCCGATTGAAGAGGATGAACACGGCACATACATCATGAACTCCAAAGACCTCTGTCTGATTGAAAAAATTCCGGAACTGATAGAATCCGGTGTTTGCTCTCTCAAAATAGAGGGAAGGATGAAGACGCCGTTCTATGTCGCATCCGTAGTTCGCGTGTATCGCGAGGCGATTGACGCGTACTATCGTGCAAGAGAAGCGGGGGAAGAACCGTCTTACCGTCCTGAGTGGATGGAGGAGCTGAAGAAGACCAGCCACAGAGGATTCACCACCGCATTTTTTGACGGAAATGCCGATGCGGACGCGCAAAACTATGCGAGCGCTTCCTATACGAGAGATTATGATTTTGCCGGCGTGGTTCTCGCTTATGACGAAAAAGAGCAATTGCTCTTGGTAGAGCAGAGGAATAACTTTGCGGTGGGCACCGAAATTGAAGTTATCGGACCGAAGTATTTCAGCACCAAGTTTGTGGTGACGGAGATGTTCAACGAGAAGATGGAGCCGATTGAGGTGGCGCGTCATGCCAAGATGAAACTCTATCTGAGGACGAGCTTGCCTCTGAAGGAGTTTGACATTTTGCGAAAGGAATCCAATTGAAGCAAAGAATAGCGGTCATAGGAATGCCCCTGTCCGGAAAGAGTTCGGTATATCGGCGGATTGCGGAAAGGGTGAGGGCTTATGAGCTGGATGCCGAGATTGAAAGACGGGCAAATCGATCGATTACGGATTTGTTTGCGGAACAGGGTGAAGAGGGATTTCGTGCATGGGAGCGCGAAACCCTTCGTATGTTTTTGTCGTCGGACATTCCCGGTTCCGATTCGGAAAGGGCGGATGAATCTTTTCTGCTTTTTACGGGAGGAGGAGCGGTGAAGACTTCGGAGACGAGAGCACTTTTGAGACGTTTTGACCGCGTGGTGTTTTTGCGCACTTCGATTGCGGCGCTCCTGTCCAGACTCACTGCGGCGGAAGCGGAAAAACGACCGCTGCTTCGATGCGCTTCTCCGGAAGATGCGCTGGTTCGCCTTTATCAGGAGCGTGCACCGTATTATGAGCAAATTGCGACGGATATCATCGACACGGATGACAGGAGCATTTCTGAAATCGCGGAAGAGCTGATAAAGATAAATCAACAATGTGGAGGATATATGAGAGAAACTATTGTGGAAGCTAGGGGAATGAACTGTCCGATTCCTGTTGTCAATACGATCAAAGCCATTGGAGCTATGACCGAACCCGGAGTGATTGAGACGCATGTCGACAACCGGGTGGCGGTACAAAATCTTTTGATGATGGCAAAGACAAAAGGGTACAATGCATCGAGCAAGACAGCCGGGGAAAAACATTTTGTCGTTCGCATAGAAGTTTCGGCGTCCGAAGCTCTCCGGGGACAGAATGCGCTTTCAGATGCACTGTCAGATGTACTTTCAAAGGAAGATGCGTCGCCGTATCGCGGCAACATTTCCGTTGAGAAGACGGTCGTCGTCTTTTCCTCCGAGTTTATGGGACATGGCTCGGATGAATTGGGTGCTCTCCTGATGAAGGGCTTTATCTATACCCTGACACAATTGGAGAAAAAACCCGATTGCATCATTTTTTATAACAGCGGAGTCAAGCTTGCGGTGGAAGGCCCTCAACTCGAAGATCTCAAGAAACTTGAAGCGGAAGGAGTCGAACTCCTCAGTTGCGGCACATGCCTGGATTATTACGACCTCAAAGACAGACCGGTTGTAGGAAATGTCTCGAATATGTACACCATTTTGGAGACACTGAGCGCCGCGACGAAAATCCTGCGCCCATAAAGTCATCGGTGAATGAACGAGGAAAAGAGAGGTATGGACTTTTTAGCGGCTAGAGATTTGTCCGTCGGTTATTCGGAAAAAATCCTCATCAGCGGAATCAATTTGACCGTAGAAAGCGGTAAAATTCTCACGCTTATCGGTCCCAACGGCTCGGGGAAGTCGACGATCTTGAAGACGCTGACAAGGCATCTCCGGAAAATCGGCGGGGTAATTGAAATCAAAGGGATGGAGCAGGACAGATACACGGATGCGGAGCTTGCGCGGGAGCTATCCGTCGTACTGACCGATCGTGTGAAGGCGGAGCTGATGACATGCGGTGACGTGGTTGCAATGGGAAGATACCCTTACACCGGTCATTTCGGACACCTGCGCGAGGAGGATTATGAGACGGTTCGATCGGCACTTGCAACAGTGGGGGCTCTGGATCTGGAACACCGTCCCTTCACGCAGATCAGCGACGGTCAGCGTCAACGTATTATGCTCGCGCGTGCGATCTGTCAGGATCCCAAGGTCCTGGTGCTCGACGAACCCACTTCTTTTTTGGATATTCGCCATAAAATCGAGCTTCTCGGCATCCTGCTCGACATGGCGAAACACAAACATGTCGCCATTGTGATGTCGCTCCATGAGATCGATTTGGCTGCCAAAGTTTCGGATTTTATCGCCTGTGTCGACGGGGAGCACATTTCTCATTACGGCCCGCCGCAGGATATTATTACGGATCGGATTGTGGAGAAGCTTTACGACTTGGAAAAAGGGTCGTATAACGCGTTGTTCGGAAGCGTGGAACTCGAAAGGCCCGCCGGAAAGCCGAAAGTCTTTGTGTTGGCGGGGGGCGGCGGCGGTGTCACAACCTTTCGCGCTCTGCAAAAAAAAGGAATTGCGTTCAGCGCAGGAATTCTCTATCAAAACGACATCGATTACTTCGTAGCGGAATCCCTCGCAAGTGAATTGATTTCCCTTCCTGCTTTTGCGGAATGTACAATCGAGACGGTCAATCGTG
>JAUMXJ010000062.1 GCA_030529205.1 Bacillota bacterium
CAGGCGAAGCGACCCGCTATCTTATCGAAGAATTGAAGGGAAAAACCGTCGGATTCGGCGGGTCTATGACAGTCAAGGAGATGGGATTGTTTGAACAACTCGGACAAGCTTCGCATGTATTCTGGCATTGGAATCCGAGAAACTCGGCGCCCAACACGCTCGGGGGAGCTGCAGCCGCGGAAGTCTATATTTCTTCCGCAAACGGCATAGCGGAGACCGGTGAAATCATCAATATAGACGGAACAGGAAACCGTGTTGCCGCAACCATCTACGGTCATAAAAAAGTGATATTCGTCATCGGAAAAAACAAAATCACACCGACCGTTGAAACGGCAATCGACCGGGCACGCAATGTCGCGGCACCGCTCAATGCGAGACGCCTGGCGAGAAAGACGCCGTGTTCCTCCGAGGCGGATCAATGCTTCGACTGTGAGAGCGTCGAACGGATCTGTTCCGTGCTCTCTTTGTTCTATAAAAAGCCCGGCGGCAGCGAGTACGAAATCATACTCATCAACGAAGACTTGGGGTTCTAGAAACTAAAAAGTGTTGCAATGACATGCGTCGTTTGCAACACTTTTTACTTGGTTTATATCATTGTTTCATTCATTGTTGGGGATTCTTTTGTTCCGATGCCTCTTTCGCTTGAAAAGAGGTCGTAAGCGCTCTGGTGCGGATTTCCTCACAGATTGCTTCTAAGAACGCATTCGAATCCATTTTGCCGAGTTCCCCGACTTCACGCGAACGAACCGCAACGCATTTTTCATTCACCTCATCATCCCCTATGACAAGCATGTACGGACTTCTGCGAAGTCGTGCTTCTCTGATTTTGAATCCTATTTTTTCGGCACGGCTGTCGAGCTTCACACGGATGCCCTTCGCTTCAAACTTCGCCTTAAGCTCTTCACAATACGGGATATGCCGGTCTGCAATGGTGAGGATCTGCACCTGGACGGGAGCCAACCAGGTCGGGAACTTGCCGACATATTCTTCAATGAGGTACGCGATAAAGCGCTCCATGGTGGAGAGGACGCCTCTGTGGATGACCACCGGCCTGTGGTTGTTTTTTCCGTCTTCCCCTACATAGGTCAAATCGAAGCGTTCCGGAAGCAGGAAGTCGAGCTGGACGGTCGACAGCGTTTCTTCCAGTCCGATGGCGGTTGTCACCTGCACATCGAGCTTCGGTCCGTAGAATGCCGCTTCGCCGATTGCTTCATAGTAGGAAACGCCCATGTCGTCCATAACCTTTTTGAGCATTTTTTCTGCATGGTTCCACATATTGTCGTCATCGAAATACTTGGTCTTGTTTGCCGGATCGCGATAGCTGAGTCTGAACTTGTAATTGTGGATATTGAAGTCCTTGTACACCGCGAGGATAAAATTGACGACACGCTTAAACTCTTCTTCAATCTGATCGGGTCTCACGAAGATGTGGGCGTCATTGAGCGTCATTTCTCTGACTCTTTGCAAACCGGAGAGCGCACCGCTCATTTCATAACGATGCATCATGCCCAGCTCCGCAATGCGGATCGGAAACTCGCGATAACTGTGCACATCGTTGTTGTAGACTTCCATATGATGCGGGCAGTTCATCGGACGAAGAACCAGAAGCTCTCCGTTGCCGAGGTCCATAGGCGCAAACATACTGTCCTGATAATGATCCCAGTGACCGGAAATCTTGTAAAGGTCGACGTTCGCCAAAATCGGAGTATATACATGATTGTATCCGCATTCGATTTCCTTGTCGACAATAAATCGCTCGATTACTCGGCGGATAGTCGCACCGTTCGGAAGCCAAAACGGAAGTCCCGCACCGACATTCTGGCTGACCATGAAAATATCGAGTTCCTTGCCCAATTTTCTGTGATCTCTCAGCTTGGCTTCTTCCAATCGCTGTAAATGCGCTTCCAAATCCGATGCCTTCGGATACGAGGTTCCGTAAATTCTCTGCAACATCTTATTTTTCTCGGACCCTCTCCAATATGCGCCTGCGAGTGAGAGAAGCTTGATCGCCTTGATGTCGCCCGTATTTTTTACATGGCAGCCTCCGCATAGATCCACAAATTCGCCCTGTCGATAAAAAGAAATGGCCTCTCCTTCGGGAATGTCGGCAATGAGTTCGACCTTGTAGTCCTCTCCTCTCTCTTGAACAAATCGAATCGCCTCTTCCCTCGGAAGTTCAAATCGCTCGATTTCCAGACTTTCTTTTGCAATCTTTTTCATTTCCGCTTCGATCTTCTCCAGATCTTCCGGCGTAAATACATGTTCGGAATCAAAATCGTAGTAGAATCCGTCTTTGATTGCCGGACCGATTGCAAGCTTGGTGCCGGGAAAAAGACGCTTCACCGCCTGTGCGAGCATGTGTGATGTCGTATGACGGTATGTCTCCGCACCCTGTTCGTCCGCAAAAGTCAAAATGCTGATTGTTGCATCTCTGTCCAATCTATAGGATAAATCTCTCTCCTCACCATCCACCATAGCGGAAACAGCTTCTTTTCCGAGTCTCCCGGAGATTGCCTTTGCAATCTCGTAAAGGCTTTGCCCGCTCTCTACTTCCCGGACGCTTCCATCCTTCATTGTCAATTTAATCATATCCCCTCCTGTCAAATGGGTTTTCAAAATCATTTTTTTACGCAAAAAAACTCGCCCTCTGTCTAGGGACGAGTTATCGCGGTTCCACCCTAGTTGCTGGAAATCAGCCCCTCATTTCGGTATTGTCGCTACCAACGCGGTCATTTCAGTCCGAATTCCTCATTCCTACTCAAACCGAGCTAGGAGGTAGTCTTCATATGAGGCTGTCTTGATTGCTTCCAGCCACGGCAATCACTCTCTTGTCAGACAGTTGTCTCACACTACTTGTCTCCGTCATCGCTTTTTGTCATATCGGCCGCTCAGCGGCTCCCGATCAATTACAGATATTTTTGTAATGAAGCGGGCGTGGTTTCCTCCACGTTCAGTGTAATCGTGAAATCAATTCTGTACTTATTGCTGAGCTCCTCAATTCTCTCAAACAAAATCGCCAAATTCGCTTCCGTGATTTCCACTTTGTTGAATACACCGTCGATATAGATATGCTCGATATCATAGTTGCTCGCAATGATTCCTGAAATAAATCCGTAAAACTCGGTGGCAATACAAATCGGTAACTCCGACACGTCGATAAATCTGATTTTGTGATCCAATTCATGCATAGGTCTATTATCGTCATCGATATAGATAATATTTCCTTTTGCATTCAAAACATGCTCATTCGCAGTCTTTACAACCTGCTTTGATTTTCCTGTTCCTTTCAGACCGGCAATAAGTTTAACCATAATTCCTCCAATTATTCTTTAATTGACCGCAAGCGGCATCGATGTCCGATCCCAGCTCACGTCTAATCGTTGCGTTGATTCCGTGTTGATCCAGTTTCTGTTTGAAACGCGCCACATCTTTCTGATGTGCACTCTTATGCTCCGTATACTCATGATTGTTGAGCGGTATCAAATTGACATGATAAGCGGATGCGGATCTGTCCCGAATCAGCCTGATCAATTCCTCGGCATGCTCCGTGGAGTCATTTTCTCCATGAATCAATGCATACTCCAAGGTAATCCTTCTACCCGTCTTTTCAAAATAATACTGCGTCGCAGACATTATATCATCAATTTTATACTTTCGGGCAATGGGCATGATTTTTTCGCGCTCAGCTTGAAACGGATTATGAAGTGACAGTGCCAAGGTAACGGGAATCTCCTCCGAAGCAAGTTTTTTTATCCCCTCTACGAGTCCGCAGGTCGAAACCGTGATACTTCTGGCAGACAGTC
This sequence comes from Bacillota bacterium, assembly GCA_030529205.1. Taxonomy (GTDB): domain Bacteria; phylum Bacillota; class Clostridia; order Peptostreptococcales; family Acidaminobacteraceae; genus JAUMXJ01. The sequence continues at coordinate 3,804 of JAUMXJ010000062.1, forward strand.
CGTAATACATCTCATCCGTCACCCTTCTCAAAAAAGAAATGACATGATCATAATTATCCAAAGGTTCTCCCATCCCCATCAAGACGAGATTGGACAATTTTTCACCGGCGATTTGCGTCATTCGGTAGACTTCGCCGAGCAGTTCGCCCACACTTAAATGTCGGACAAATCCGCCCTTCGCCGAAGCACAAAACTCACAGCCCATGCGGCACCCCACCTGTGTGGAAATACATGCACTGTATCCGTATCGATACTTCATCAGCACCGCTTCAACTGTGGCGGAGTCTAAAAACTTCCCCAGAATCTTAATCGTTCCGTCCTTGCTTTCCAATCTGCCGAGTTCTTCAAACACCTTTGCGGTGTACCGCTCGGACAATCTTAACCTGAAATCGGCGGGAAGATTGTGCATGAAGTCGAAATCCGTCACGCCTTTCTTCAGCCAATCATAGACCTGCTTTCCCCTGAATTTCGGAACTGCAAGCTTTTCGGAAAGTTCTTCCGCCTTAAAGTCGAGTAAATTGATCAAGAGATTGATATATCTCCACTGTATTCATCGATGTATTCCGCCAGAATATCCGCCAGCCCGACAAATTCACATCCGTACTCTTTACGCCCCTTGTCTTCAAAAACGCGAATGACTTTCAATACGGCATAGAATCCGTGATCATTCCCGAGCTCGATTCTCGCGTTGAAATAGCAATTTAAAGGAACATCTTCCGGACAGGTAAACCCGACTCCATATCGGGAAATATCAAAAAACTCTACATCAAGAGTATGAATATCGAAGACTTTTTCCTGATTGTAAAGTTCATCTATGTGCAGAGATCCTTTAAACGGTTTTCTTTCACTTCTTCTTTTATTTCCCATATCACCACCATCTCTAGGATATACTATTCCCAAGGATTTGTAAAGTTCTATGAGCGGCGGACAACCGCCGCTCACCGGACCTTTTCATCATTCCTTTTCCCGTTCTCAAAATCAACGGGTGCTTTTCATATAGTTTGTGAGAGCATTGGAAAGCAAAATGGCATTCGTCACCCTGCCGACTCCGCCCGGCACAGGAGTAATCATATTTACATATCCCTCGAGATTTGCAAAATCAGCATCTCCGACCATTTTTCCGTCAACATTGTTCGTGCCGACATCGATGACAATGCTGTGTTCTCCGACCATATCCGCTGTCAAAAACCTCGGACTTCCTACCGCTACCACGACAATATCCGCTTTTTTCGTGATTTCGGAAAGATTTCTCGTCTTGGAATGACAAACGGTTACCGTTGCATTCTCGGCGAGAAGAAGGATTGAAAGCGGTTTTCCCACAATATTGCTTCTTCCGATTACCGCTATATTCTTTCCGCTGAGGTTTCCGACAGACCGCTTGAGCACCTCGACCGCCGCCTGTGCGGTACAAGGCACGACCGCATTTTTTGCGCCTGCAAACATGAGCCCCAGATTCATCGGATGAAAACCGTCCAAATCTTTATCCGGGCTTAATCGCAAAAGAAGCTCCCCTTCCGCAATCTGTTTGGGAAGAGGTTTGTGGATGATGCAACCGTCCACTCCCGAATCCGCATTGATTTGGTCGATAACCGCAATGGCCTCTTCCGTCGTGGTTTCCTCAGGCAGTCTTTTGATTTCGGTCTCGAAGCCCACCTTTGCAAAAGTTTTTTCCATCATATTGAGATAGGATTCCGAACCTCCGTCGGTTCCAACCACGACGGAAACAATCTTCGGAGATCTCGCCAGACCGCTCGCTTTTTGTCTGACTTCTTCTATCATATCCTCCGCTATTTTCTTACAATCTATAACCATAGAACCTCCATTTTGATCTTTTGATAATCATTATTTTCAACCATTTTCAGTCAGAAAGTCAACCGTTTGATGAAAACATTCCAACAAAAAAGCCGCTATAATCCATAGCAGCTTTCTATTTTCATTCGGGTTATGGTGCTCCGACACTAATCCGCCTTGATTTCTGTCCAGATTCTGTCGTACACCTTGATGAAATCACCCGGATCGACGAAGACTTCAGACTTGTCGAGATACCATTCTTTTTTCGGGTATGCGTATGTGGTATCCATCAGACTTTCGTCGAGCAATTTCATAGTCTCCATATTGCAGGTGGAGTACCCGACTTCGTCACAGTTTCTCTTTCCGATATCGCCTCGGCAAAGAAAATCGATGAATGCGTGAGCCGCTTCGACATTTTTGCTCGCCTTCGGAATGACGATATTGTCAAACCAGAGATTGGTGCCTTCTTTCGGAAGCGCATACTTGATGTGCGGATACTCTGCAATCACGTTTGAAGCTTCTCCGGACCAAACAACCGCCATGTCCGTTTCCCCGCTGATGAGCATATCTTTTACATTATCTCCGGCATAAGCAAGAACATGGGGTTTTTGCTTTACCAAAAGTTCCTGGGCCGCTTTCAGTTCCTCCTCACTTCTTGTATTCATCGAATATCCGAGAACCTTAAGCGCAACCATAATGGCGTCTCTCTGTGAGTCCAACATGGTGAATCGTTTCGAATACTTCTCATCCCAAAGAACTGTCCAGGAATCGATTTCTTCCGTAATGGTATTGCCGTTGTATGCAATTCCGACCGTTCCCCAGAAATACGGTACGGAGTACTTGTTCTCCGGGTCAAACGCTCTGGTCTTCTCTATAAATTCCGGATCGATGTTCTTGTAATTTGCAATTTTAGAAAAATCGAGCGGAAGCAACATGTCTTCTTTAATCATTTTTTCAATCATATAGTCG
>JAUMXJ010000063.1 GCA_030529205.1 Bacillota bacterium
GGCTGTCTGCTTGCGGCTGTCTGCAAGCGGCTAGCGCTCTTCCTCCGAAGATTGATAGTACTGGTCGATGGCATCGATCAACATGGCTTTCACTTCTTCTACGGTCTTGTCTTTGAACTGCGCGCCGGCAACCTCGAGATGCCCGCCTCCGCCGATGGTTTCGAGTATAATCTGCACATTGACCTCACCGAGCGATCTGCCGGAGATAAATGTCATTCCGGAATCCGAGCGACCGATGACGAACGACGCCAAAATGCCCTTGATGTCGAGAAGGTCGTTCGCGGCCTGTGCGGCAATCAGTTGAATTTGTGCATTTTCCACACGGGTGGACGCCACGGCGATGTCTCCGCGATACCGCTCCGCTTCTCCGACAATGATGGCGCGCGTCCTGAAGACTTCCAAATCGTCCTGGAAAAGCTGTCTGACCTTAATCGGATCGGCGCTGCTGCGTCTCAGGAAGGAAGCCGCCTCAAATGTACGCGTTCCGGTTCTGAGTGAAAAATTCTTGGTGTCCACAATAATGCCGGCGAGAAGCGCATCCGCCTCTTCCGGGAGAAGTGCGGGCTTTTCGGTGATGTATTGGAGCACCTCGGTGACGAGTTCGCATGTGCTCGATGAATAAGGCTCGACATACTTCACAACCGCCTTGTCGATAAACTCGGCACCTCGTCTGTGGTGGTCGATGACGACGACGCGCTCCACCGCATCGACCAGCGGAGGGAAATCGCATATGCTCGTCTTATGGGTATCCACCACCACGAGCAGGCTGTCATCTTCGACCAGAGAGAGCGCTTCTTCTCCTGTGACGAAGCTGTACTCCTCGTTGTCCGCAAATGTGCTGTACACCGCTTCAATCGCGGCGGTGACCCCGGTCATCACGATGTACGGATTGCCGCCGAGGAGTCTGACCGCTCTGTAAACGCCGACACATGCCCCGAATGAGTCCATATCCGGATAGCGATGCCCCATGATGATGACATTGCCGCTCTCCTTGATCAGGGAGCGTACGCCATGCGCGATAACCCTTGCCTTGACTCTGTTTCGCTTCTCCACCGCCTTGGTCTTTCCGCCGTAATATTCGTAGTTGCCGCCTTTTCGAAGAACCGCCTGGTCCCCGCCTCTTCCGAGCGCGATTTCGAGACAGCTGTATGCTTCCGCCTCCAATGCCTGCAGGCTGTCGCTCTCATATCCGACGCCGATACTGAACGTAATCGGCATCTTGTTGCCGGCGTCGATTTCCCGCGCGTCGTCCAAAATTGCAAACTTCAATTGCTCCACCTTCCTCAGGGCGACATTGTTGGCAATCACCAAAAACTTGTCGGCGGAGAGGCGTTTGACGAGTGCATTGTGCCCGCCGCCCCATCGATAGATGACTTTTTCGATTTCGGACTTGATAAACGGAAGCCTGTCGTCCTTGAGATCCTTGCTGACCTCATCGAGATTGTCCACGCTGATGTGGAAGACAACCGGCATATTGTCCTGGTAGCTGTTCGACAATTTCACATAATCCGTCGTATCCATAAAATACAGGATGGTATCGTCCCTGCCGGGCACCTTGCTTGAGAAAATGCTGTATATATTCTTGTTGACCTGAACTTCCTCCTGATGGAATCCGACCTGAAGAAAATCAATCTGAAGTTCCGCGATAAAGTCGAAGATCGACTGACCGATGAGACTGTCGTCGGGGAACATACCGGAGAATAGGGAATTATAATATGTCATCGTCCCCGTAGAGGACACGATCACTACGGGAAGCGGCAGATTTTGTACCGTGTACTTCGCTTCCGTATCCACCCCTTCCACAATATCCTGAATCTCCTTATGCTTCCGGTCTCTTTCATTTTTTGAAATCACAAAGACAAACGGAACAATGACAATGACCGCGAAAAGCGCAATCCCGCCCAGGACAAAATCGAAATATGTGAGCACCGCCGCCATTAGCGCCGCCAAAATAATCAAAATCCAATCTATCATTCTCATACATCACCTCATTTTTCTTCTGACGCCCCTAAAATCGTAATGAGCGTCTATAATCGCATAGACATAGAACATCAGCGGGCCCATGATCATATGCAAAAATAACATGGCGAGCAGCAGGACGAACTTCTTCGAATAAGCCGAAAAAATCAGTCCGATCACGCCTGCGAGACCGACAATGCCCGCCATTGTCATCAGCACCGACAGAATATTGACCAAAAAAATATTGCTGCCCCCGATATATGTTGCCAGAAATACAATAAATGTAATCAAAACCGTCAGATTCATCGCCGGACCGGACATAATGAGTCTGCTGAACGGCTCAATATTCGTGCGAATCCCCATTTTCCTCAAAATATATGCGGCAACCAGCGCGCAAATCATCCCGAAGATATAGTGGGACACGACGATGGAAGACGGAATCAACTGAATGAACAGCGCTACAACCGCCGGAATCATCTGCACATCCATGTATCCCGGATTTCGAATCAGAGTGTCCTCCAAGAAGGCCTCAAGCGACAATTTGAATTCCGAGACATGCGAAATTTCAAAAAGATCGAAAGCGAGGTAGAAGATGGTCAATGTCGCGATGGATGAAACGGCACCGAATACAGCGGTGTAATAAAGCGATTCCCCTCTCGAGAGCGGAATTCCCACACAGAACCCGACGGCGAGCGAAGGAACACTCAACATCGCGTTCACCGGGTTGATCACAAGCGACGCAATGACGAACGCGACAAAAGCGGCGCCGAAAACATAGGGAGCATCCGCCTTCATCGACAGGATTGCCATCGTCACGGGCAAGGCCACGACTTGAAACAACCACCCGATCGGCAAAAGCGCCCCGATCATAAATATAGCGGAAATAGCCGCAAAAATGGCGGCATTCGTTAGCTGATTCGTTTTCACAATGCCATTATAACATTACATAGCAACATTCAACGGCATAATTCATAAAATAGAGGCATGAATCATGATAAAAATTATTAATTAGGCGTTAAAATGATGCTATAATGACCGTTGTTGAGAGCAATTTTCAAAATTGACATTCAAAACGGAAAAGGAGGGCATGTTCGCATGCAACATAATATGAAAACATCTCAAAAACTCTTGAAGGTTCTCGCGCTCACCCTGCTGATCGCATTGATGCTCGCCGGCTGTACCGGGAACAACAAGGACAACACGACAACTCAGTCTTCTCAAATCAGCACTGAGACAACAACCGGATCCGTGACATCCGAAACCACTACGACATCGGAAGCTGCAACCACCGGGACAACCGCGTCGGAAGAGCACGTGGACGTCAGGGTTCTCGCACTCAAAGGACCTACCGCTATCGGTCTTGTGGATTTCATGAACAGAGCGGAAGGCGCTGAAGTGAACGGCAATCACTATATGTTCCAAGTTGCCGGAGCACCGGATGAAGCCGTTGCGGCAATCGTCAAGGGCGAAGTCGACATCGCGGCGGTTCCTGCCAATATGGCGGCGGCACTTTACAAAAAGACCGACGGCGCGATTCAGGTGCTGGGAATCAACACGCTCGGTGTACTCTATATCTGCGGTGCGGACGCGGAAATCAAGTCCGTCAAAGACCTCGACGGGAAGACCGTCTATGCGAGCGGCAAAGGTGCTACGCCTGAGTATGTCCTGACATACCTTCTCGAAAAAAACGGCATCACCAATGCCAATATCGAGTGGAAAAGCGAGCACGGAGAATGTGTAGCCGCACTCGCACAGGACCCGAACGCCATCGCAATGCTGCCTCAGCCTTTTGTCAGTGCAGCCAAAATGAAAAATCAGGATTTAAAGGTATTGGTCGACCTCACAAAGGAATGGGATGCCGTCAACCCTGAAAACAAGTTGATTACAGGCGTTGTTGTGGCAAGAAAAGAATTTATCGAGGCGCATCCGGCGGTCATCGCGGATTTCCTCCGCAACTACGAACAATCCGTCGCATCGGTCAATGAAAACACCGAGGAGATCGGCAAACTCGTCGAAAAATTCGGCATTGTTCCCGCTAAGGTTGCAAATGCGGCAATTCCTCAATGCAATATCGTCCTCATCACCGGCGAAGAGATGAAGGCCAACCTCGGAAAATACCTTGAGATCCTTCACGGCATGAATCCGAAGGCGATCGGCGGACAGGTTCCGGATGATGCATTCTACTTCATGATGCCGTAATCCTGTCGTGTTCAAAACCGAAAGATACGAAAAAATGCGAAAAATGCGAAAAGGCTGCTGCAAGGCGGCCTTTTCTTTTGTCGATTCTCGTCATTTTTCGTCGTCTTTCGTAACTTTTCGACGATTGCACCCATTCTGATATTGCATTCCTTCTGATATAATGCAGAATATGACGAACAAAATCAAAATCTGGGCAGTCCTCGTGTGGATTGTCGTATGGCAAATCGGGAGCATGGCGGTCGGATACCGGTTTTTATTGCCGCCGCCTCTGAGTGTCGGCAGGTCTCTGCTGCATCTTTTGGGCGAGTCGGATTTTTATCTCAGCGTATTTTCGTCCATTGCCAGAATCTCAATCGGCTTCCTCTCAGGCTTTGTCGCAGCTGTCGCTCTCGCACCCCTCTCGGTTCGATACAGATACCTGGGAGAGCTGCTCGCTCCGCTTGTTTTCACAATCAAGACCGTGCCCGTCGCCTCGTTCATCATTTTGATTCTCATCTGGGCTTCCGCAAAACAAATGTCGATTATCATCGCATTTATGATGGTGTTCCCGATTCTCTACACCAATATTCGCTCCGGAATCCAAAACACGGATAAAAAGCTCCTCGAGTTCTCAAAAGTCTTCGCACTGTCCAAGTACAAAGAATTCCGCTATATTTATCTGCCTGAAATCATGCCGCTTCTCACCGCCGGTGCATCCCTTTCCGTCGGACTCGCCTGGAAGGCCGGCATCGCCGCGGAAATCATCGGGCTTCCTAGACACTCCATCGGCGAGAGTCTCTACAATGCCAAAATCTACTTCGACACCGAGAACCTCTTTGCCTGGACATTCGTCATCGTCTGTCTGAGCATTCTTTTCGAAAAGACATTTATGCTGATTCTGAAACGCATCACCGGACAAAAAAAGATATCGAGGTAGATTATGCTGAAACTGACCGACGTATCCAAACATTATGACAACAAACATATTCTGAACCGACTCAATCTGCACTTCGAAGGCGGACGTCTCTATGTCATTACGGGCGAATCCGGTTCGGGAAAGACAACTCTTCTGCGCATTCTTATGGGACTTGAAGAATACGAAGGAGAGATCGTATGGCGGGAGCATGCGAAGGCGGCAGTCTTTCAGGAGGACAGGCTTTTGGAACACTTGAGTGCGCTCCGGAATATCCGGCTCGTACAGCAACGAACCGCCCAAAGCGCCCACGACATATCCGCGGACATTCTCGCGCTTCAAACCCTTAATTTGGGCGAAGATCTTCATACACCCGCGGAAAAGCTGTCAGGCGGCATGCGCAGGCGTGTCGCCATTATACGCGCTCTCGAAAGCGGTGCGGATGTACTCTTTTTTGATGAAGCGCTCAAAGGATTGGACGAAAAGAATCGAGCCCGTACCCTGGAGTACATTCGCCAAAAAATTGCAGGCAAGACCGTCTTCTGGGTCACACACGACCGGAGCGAGCTGACCGCCCTCGGTCCTTGCACCATCTATCATCTCGCGGACGGACAACTCCGCCTCAATTGACTTCATCCGGATTCACATACTCCAGATTCATCACGCGTTTATTGAACAGCATTGCGAGACAGGTCAGCGCGAGGAGCAACCCCGAGACAATCAAAACCAATCCGGAGCCGCGCTGCGGTCCGACACCCGGAACCACCCGTCCGAAGAAGGTGTCCGCAAGCGGTCCGCCTTCGACCAGAAGCGGATTAAACACATGGTCGGAGAGAAATCCCGCCATAACAAAGGCGAGGGGCACAATCAATCTGAGAAGCGCCTCAATCATCGCGCCGACTCTCCCCAGCATTTCCCCCGGAAATTTCATATGAATCAACGTTCCGAACGTACCGTTGGTAAACGGCACGGGCAACATCGCGAGGAAAAATCCTGTCGCGATTACCGGCCAGGACGGGGATACGCCCATGACGCACAGGCCGATTCCGGAAACAATCAGTGCTCGGAAAATCGCGCGAACGCGATTGCGCTTTACAGGGAAAACTCCGGCGAATATTCCGCCCAGAACCATCGCGACCCCGGAGACGGAGTTGACAACCCCGTAGACCGACGGTTCATAATTCGAGATGATGATCGGTCCGATGAGCACGATGGAGAGATTGGCGATAAAATTGAGCAATGCAAATACCAAAATCAATTTGATAAAACCGGTCTTGGAGCGAATCATCGACATCGCCGCCTTCATATCCGTCTTCATTTCAGCCAGGACATTGCTTTTCTTGCGGGCAGGCTCGGAAACCGCCGGCTGAGGAATATGCTGAAAAAGGACCGTCATGATGGCAAAGCCGAAGGTCAGAAAATCTATAATCAGAAGTCCGAAAAGCCCGATGACCGGATACAGCGCTCA
>JAUMXJ010000064.1 GCA_030529205.1 Bacillota bacterium
GCCAACGAACTTCCGAAAGTCATGGAGGCGGCTGCGAAGTCGGGGCTTCCTGAGGATGCACAAAAAGTCAATGATCTGAACAATGCCATCAATCGATTCGAGAAGAAACTGCACGATTTGGAGCTTACGAGAATGGTTTCTCTGCAGATGGCTCCTCAGATTCGTCTGGTTCAAAACAACGATACCCTGATGACTGAAAAAATACAGTCCACATTGGTCAATACCATTCCGATCTGGAAGTCGCAAATGTTGATTGCAATCGGTCTCAGTCATTCGGAAAGTGCGATGAAAGCACAGAGAGAGACATCGGATTACACCAATGCGATGTTGAAGAGCAATGCGGAGAGGTTGAAAATGGCAACTGTTGAAACTGCAAGAGAATCCGAGCGCGGCATCGTGGATATGGAGACTTTGACCGCGACCAACAGAATGCTCATCGAAACTCTCGATGAAGTTGCCAATATCCAAAACGAAGGAAAACTCAAGAGAGAAGCTGCGCGTAAAGAGCTTGAAAAGGCTGAACTTGAACTTTCCAAGAAATTAAGTGAAATCAGAAAATAATATTCTGCCAAGCAGAGAATAGGAGGTCATTATGAGATTGGCTGGTAAAGTTGCCATCGTAACCGGTGGCTCAAGAGGAATCGGAAGAGCGATATGTGAAAAATTTGCCGCAGAGGGTGCGAAGATGGTCATCACGACAGCATCTACATCCGTTCCGAAGTTCGATCAGGAAAATATCGTCGGATATCAAGTCAATATAACAGACAAAGCGGCAGTGGAGGCTTTTGTTCAAGATGTCAAAGAGAAGTACGGCGCGGTCGATGTACTTGTAAACAACGCCGGAATTACAAGAGACGGACTGATTAACAAGTTGACCGAAGAAATGTGGGACGAAGTCATCAATGTCAACCTGAAAGGTGTGTTCTACATTACGCAGGCTGTCGGTCCGATGATGATGGAACAGGGAAAAGGAAGCATCATCAACGTTTCATCCGTTGTCGGTGAATACGGAAACATCGGTCAGACCAATTACTCTGCAACCAAGGCGGGTGTAATCGGAATGATGAAGAGCTGGGCAAAAGAATTTGCAAGAAAAGGCGCTGCAGTTCGCGTAAACAGCATTGCACCGGGTTTCATCAATACGGACATGATGAAGACCGTGCCGGACAAGGTATTGGATCCGATTCGTGAGAAGACGATGCTCGGAAGACTGGGAGAGCCTGAGGAAATCGCAAATGCCGCACTCTTCCTGGCAAGCGACGAATCCTCTTTTATCACAGGTCATAACCTGTCAGTCAACGGCGGATTGAGATTGTAGTATTTACGAGTTCAAGAGCAAATAATGAAAAAATCAGATAGAAAAATAAGTGAAGACGATATTGGGAGGAAATGAAAGATGAGAAATGTAGTGATTGCTTCTGCTGTCAGGACGCCGATCGGATCATTCGGCGGATCTCTTGCACCCTTGAGTGCTGTAGATTTGGGAATTATTGCGGCGAAGGAAGCAATAAGCAGAGCGAATATCAAGGCTGAAGATGTGGAAGATGTCGTCATCGGTGCGGTTCTTACAGGTGCTCAGGGACAAGGGGTTGCAAGACAGATTTCGGTCGGTTCCGGAATTCCGGTAGAAGTCCCTGCAATGACGCTCAATATTATCTGCGGATCGGGACTCCGAGCTGTCAGCCTCAGTGCACAGCAGATTGCACTCGGGGATGCGGATATTATTCTCTGCGGCGGAACCGAGAGTATGTCGAATTCCGTTCATGCGATGTCCGGTCTCCGTTTCGGAACGAAAATGGGCAACGGAACGCTGGTCGACACGATGATCAACGACGGTCTTACCGACGCATTCAACAAGTATCACATGGGTATCACCGCTGAAAACATTGCGGAGAAATGGAATATTTCAAGAGAAGAACAGGACAAATTCGCCGTAGAAAGCCAGAACAAGGCGGAAGAGGCGCAAAAAGCGGGAAAATTTGTCGATGAAATCGTTCCTGTGGTCATAAAAGGCAAGAAAGGCGATGTGGTTGTAGACAAAGACGAGTACATCAAGTACGGCACAACCATGGAGAGCGTTGCGAAACTGAGACCCGCATTCAAAAAAGACGGTACGGTTACTGCTGCAAATGCTTCCGGAATCAACGACGGAGCTGCGATGCTCGTGCTGATGAGTGAAGAAAAAGCGAAAGAGCTCGGCATTACTCCGCTTGCGACCATCAAGGGATATGCGACCAAGGGTGTCGATCCTGAAATCATGGGATACGGACCGGTTCCCGCGACAAAAGCAGCACTTGAAAAGGCGGGATGGAAGCTGGAGGACGTCGATCTGATTGAGGCGAACGAAGCGTTTGCCGCACAATCGATCGCGGTTGTCAGAGATCTCGGCTTGGATACGGGCAAGGTGAATGTAAACGGCGGAGCGATTGCACTCGGTCACCCGATCGGATGCAGCGGAGCGAGAATTCTTACCACTTTGCTGTACGAGATGAAGAAGAGAGATGCGAAAAAAGGTCTGGCTACACTTTGTATCGGCGGGGGAATGGGAACCACCCTTCTCGTTGAGAGATCGTGCTGCCAGTGCGCGAAATAATGGTATAAACCGAATCACGATATTCAATTTTTTAGGCTTTCCGCCCTTCGGCGGGAGGCTTTTTATTTGCGGCCGGTGTGTAAACGGTGAGTGTTTCGTTTGACAGATTGACAGTCGGTTGGTAATATGTTAGGGGAGAAATTTTATGACAATTGACGCTCTAAGGATGGAGATTGATACATTGGACAGCCGGATTGCCGAGTTGATTACGAGGAGATTGATGTGCGCTCGCGAAATAGGCGCAATCAAGAAGGCGGAGAACGTTCCCCTTGCGAATATCGACAGAGAAATTGCGGTAATAGATCATGTTAGAGCGGTAGCAAGCACTGTGATTGACGATGAGGAAATAGGCGAAGCGGTTGAAAAAATATATTTCTCTATTATAACAATGTCAAGAAGGATGCAGTGATGGACTTTATTGAAAGCATGAAAGAGCTTCTGTTTGCTTTGTTTTCGGATATCAAGATAACCTATATTATCGATATTGCTATTATCACCTTTGTCTTTTATAGTTTTATCAAATTGATAAAAGAAACGCGCGCCGTTCAGATTATAAACGGCATTGTTGTCATTCTGGTCATCTCCAAGATAAGCGAATGGCTGAGGCTGTATGCGATCAACTATATCCTGCAAAACACCCTGACGATCGGATTGATTGCCATCGTGATTATTTTCCAACCCGAGCTGAGGAAAGCACTGGAAAAAATGGGAAACACGAGATGGATTATCAAACACAGTAAAAAAGCGGGATTTGAATCCGAACATATTATCGATGAAATTGTCGACGCCGCGACCACGATGTCCAGAAAGAAAATCGGAGCGTTGATGGTGATTGTCGGCAAACTCAGTCTCAATGATATTATAGAAACCGGCACGGTGGTGGATGCCTCCATCACCAGTGAGCTGGTGCAAAATGTCTTCTTTCCCAAATCTCCCCTGCATGACGGGGCCATGTTGATAAAAAACGAGAGGATTGTGGCGGCAGGCTGTGTGCTACCGCTTTCTTCAAATTTGGATATTTCTAAGGAGCTGGGGACAAGGCATCGTGCGGCAATCGGGATTTCCGAGACCTCCGACGCCCTGGTGATTATCGTGTCCGAAGAGACGGGAGCCATTTCCATCGCGATTGACGGCAAGTTGCAGAGGTTTTTGGACCCCGCCGGATTGCGCGAAGCAATCAGCATCAGTCATTCTCAGGAAGAAGAGGAGAGTGAGAAATGAAAACATTTTTCGGAAAATTATGGTCCGCACTCAATATTAAAAACAATTTCGGATTGAAGGTTCTTTCCCTTGTTCTTGCGATTTTCTTCTGGATATTTGTGATGGACAAAGAAAACCCCATTGTCACCAGGACATTTTACAATGTTCCGATCGTGTACGCCGGAGAAACCGATCCGGGATTGGTGGTGTCCAGCGCGCCGACTTATTATTCGAATATTGAAATCAGCGGGAGAAGAAATTCCGTACTCGCGACGCGTTCGGATTCGTTTGTCCTGAAAGTCAATCTTCCGGGTTTGAAAGACGGGAAAAATGAAGCGGAAATCGAATACTCGACCCTGCAGAACGACATCAATATCGACAGAGTGTCGCCGAGCAGTGTCGTGGTTGTTCTCGAAAAGGTCATCAGTGTTGAAAAACCTGTGTACTATAACAAAAAATCATCCTTTGAAGAATCTCTGTCAAAATCCGTCCTGTATATCGAGCCTTCCGCCGTGATGGTAACGGGTCCGCGTTCTCTGGTTGCCGATGTGTCCTCGGTCATCGGTACAATCGACGTGTCTGCCGTTACAGGAAGTACCAGCATGGAGGTTTCGCTTGTGCCGGTCAATTCACTTGGGGAAAGGGTGGATGATGTCATCTTGGAGAAAGATGTCGCGACCGTCACGGTGAAAGCAATGCGTGAAAAGCGTGTGCCGTTTACCTACGAATATCGGGATGAAACGGACGAAAATCATAAGGTGACACGGTTTATTGTCAGCACCAATATGGTTACCATAATCGGAGACCCGAGTATTGTGGATCGTATTGCGTCAATCAAGGCGAATCCGATTGTCGTAACGGGACCGGAGGATTCGGAGGGGGTGGTGACTTTTGAGGCCGTTGACGGTGTCACGATAACGGATGCGGATCAAGTCACATACGAAGCACAGTATGTGGAAAGTCTGGAAAACAATCTGGTGTTCAGAGGTTCGGACTTGGTTTTTGAAAATGTGGATGCAAATTACCGGGCGACCGTAGAGGAAAACACGGAGATTACCATCAAGGTGAAGGGGACGAAGGAAACGGTTGAAAAGATTAAGAATGCGGACTTTGTAATCAGTCTTGATTTATCCGGACTCGGAGAAGGGGAGCACGAGATCAGTCCCCAAGTGAAGTTTCTGTCTCAGGCAAACGTTGTCTACGAAGTGCTGAACGAGGCGCCCGTCAAAGTCATCATTACAAAAAAAGCGGAGGAATAATGTCATATATTTTAGCAATCAATCCGGGATCTACAAGTACTAAGATTGCACTGTTTGCATCCTATGAGTTGCATTTAAAGGAAAATTTTGCCCACGGCTCGGATGAAGTTTCAAAGTTCGATCATGTCATTGCACAAAAGGAATACCGTAAGAATATCATACTCGGATGGTTGAAGAACCACGGAATCGCGAAGGGCGATTTGGCTGCCGTGGTCGGAAGAGGCGGGCTGCTCCGCTCGATTCCGAGCGGGTGCTACAAGGTCGATTCCCTGATGCTCGAGGATATGAACGGTTGTATTCGAGGCGAACACGCTTCCAACCTGGGAGCGATTATCGCGGACGAAATTGCGAAGGAGTACGGGGTCTGTGCGTATATCGTGGATCCGGTTTCCGTGGATGAATTCGAGCCTTTGGCGAGAATTTCAGGAATTCCGCAATTGGAGCGCAAATCGATGGTTCATGCACTGAATTGCAGGGCAATGGCGTTCAAGTATGCGACGGAGTATGCGAACGGAAAATCGCTTGAGGATTTGAATCTGATCATCGCACATCTGGGAGGCGGAATTTCCGTTGTTCCGATGAAGAGAGGAAAAATGGTCGACGCCAATAACGCCAATGAGATGGGGCCGTTTTCCTCGGAGCGGGCGGGCGGACTGCCGGTCGGCGATTTTGTAAACATTTGTTTCAGCGGTGCGTACAGCAAGGCGGAAGTCAAAAACATGATTCGCGGTAAGGGCGGATTGGCGGGCTATCTCGGCACCAACGACATCAAAGCGGTCGAGGAAAAGGGTGATCCGGAGGAACTGAAGTTTCTCGAGGCGATGGCATATCAAATTGCAAAAGAAATCGGCGGAGCGGCGGCTGTCCTGGAAGGAAAGGCGGATGCCATTCTTTTGACGGGCGGCGCCGCATATTCGAAGATTATTACGAAAAAAATAAAAGAGATGACGTCTTTTATCGCCGATGTTGTCGTGCTTGCCGGGGAGGACGAACTCTCCGCACTGTCTTCCGGCGTAGCGAGAGTACTCGAGGGAGCGGAAGAAGCAAAAAACTATACGCAGGAATCCCGTCGCTACGAAGAAAGTCGGAAAAATTCTCAATAAACCCGGGATGTCTTTGCACCAAAATGATGAGAATAATTATTGAAGACTGCAGAATCGGGGAAAGAGCCGGTGAGCGGTTGTCAATCCTGTGCAGAAGATGTGTTCACGGTCTTGATATTTGATGCGGTAAAATGGAGATAGATTGGAGGATTTATGATTAAGGACTTTGAAGAACTCATAGCCGTAGCTGCCGAGAAAGGCAGACTCAAGATATCCGTCGCGTATGCGCAGGACGATGATGTCTTGAAAGCGGTGAAGGCGGCTCATGAAAAGGGACTCGTCAACGGCTACCTGGTCGGGG
>JAUMXJ010000065.1:0-312 GCA_030529205.1 Bacillota bacterium
AAAGGTGAAGTATTCGGAATCGTCGGCGAGTCCGGCTGCGGTAAGACAACAATCGGAAGATCGATTATCGGTCTTTATGAAATAACCGGCGGAAGTGTTTACTACAAGGAACATTTGATTAATTTCGGTATTCCTGATATGAAGAAGCGTATCAGGGAGGCGAAGAGAGCCGGAGATTCGGCACTTGCGGAGCGTTTGAAGAACGAGCTTGCGGAGTCCGTTGCGGCATTGAAACAGTCGAAAAAGACGGATGTGATTCGAAATATTCAGATGATTTTCCAGGATCCGGTGTCGTCTCTCGACCCGCGTATG
>JAUMXJ010000065.1:322-6294 GCA_030529205.1 Bacillota bacterium
GGAAGGACTTCGCATTCGCGGCGAAAAGGATAAGAAGGTCATCAAGAAGAAGGTGACGGAAGCACTCAACATGGTTGGACTTGTCGAGGAGCACGCGGAGCGTTATCCACATGAGTTCTCGGGCGGACAGCGTCAGAGAATCGGAATCGCTCGTGCCATCATTATGAATCCGGATATCATCATTGCGGATGAGCCGATTTCTGCGCTGGACGTTTCGATTCAGGCGCAGGTTATCAACTTGATGAACGATCTTCGAGACACCATGAACCTGACCATTCTCTTCATCGCGCACGACCTTGCGGTTGTAAAATACTTCTCAAAGAGAATTGCGGTGATGTACTTCGGTAAAATGGTTGAGCTCGCCGATTCGGATGAACTCTTCGCAAATCCTTGTCACCCTTACACGAGAGCCCTGCTTTCCGCGATACCTACACCGGATCCGAAGACCGAAAGAAACAGAAAGCGTGAGATCTACGTTCCGGCTCTGGCTCATGATTATTCGGTTAATAAACCGACGTTCAGAGAAGTCAGCAAAGGACACTGGGTGCTCTGCAATGATGAGGAGTATAGTAAGTATGCGCAACAAATCAAAGGATAATCAGCAGATCCATTCCGATCATGCTTACTTTGATAGAATACAGGAGTCCGAGCCGAGGAGGTTCGGACTTTTGGACTATTTGCTCCTGATTGTGATCGCGGGGGCCGTGATAGGACTGTACTTATTTTTGAAAAAAGACGGGGTGAGAGATATCCGCCACTACATCATCAACGGCAGTTTTTTTATGGGCGTGTTGTATGTGGGCATCGGTGTTTTTTCCCTCTCCAATCACGAGGGTCTGTATGACGGGGCCGGTTACGGCATTCGCAGGGTTTACGATCTCGGCAAGTCCGCGGTTAAAGGCAGTCCCGACTATAAGTATGCGACTTATCGCGATTACAAGAGATCCAAAGAGAAAAAGAGAACGGGGGTGCGTCATCATTTTTTTGTTGTCGGCGGAGCGCTTCTTCTGTTGTCTATTGTATTGATTATGATTTAAACATTGCAATTCCTTATCTTTCATAGATATAGAACTTTTAGAACAGGCGAGAGCTTGTTCTTTTTTTGCGATTTTGTGATGGTGTAATCGGCTTGCAACTGCGAAAATTGCTGATAAAATATAAGTGTTTACCATGATGAATCTGGCTTTGGAGGTATCGGAATATGGGTTCGTGGACTTTTGATGTGGAGGGTCTTTGGAATACATTGACTACAGCCGGTGTGGCTTTTTTATGGAAGATCCTGGTTTTCCTTTCGATTTTGTTGATCGGTTTTTGGATTACCGGAATCGTGGAGAGAAAACTTTTGAAACAACGCAAGTTGGCGCTTGTGAATTCGACATTTCAATCATTCTTTCGCTCATTTGTTCGCATCGGAATGAGAATCGGGGTGATTGTGATTGCAGTCAGAAGCATCGGAGTGGATAATGGAACCATTATCGCTGTAATCGGTTCCGCCGGTCTCGCAATCGGTCTTGCGCTTCAAGGATCTCTTTCCAATCTCGCCTCCGGTGTGTTGATATTGACGAACAAGCCGTTTGCTGTCGATGATTACATCGAATTCGGAACTTCTTCGGGGACATGTGTCTCCATCGGACTTTTTTATACGCGTTTGAAAACGCCGGACGGCAAGGCAATCTATGTGCCGAATTCCACGATTACGACGACGACACTGACCAACTACAGTCTGTATCCCGAGCGCAGGATGGATATTCAAATCGGGGTTGATTACAGTACGGATTTTAAAACATGCAAAGCGGCATTGCTGCAATTTGCAGATCGGCATCCGAAAATTCTTAAGGACCCGGCTCCTATTGTCGCGATTGTCGATTTTGCCGCGTATTCCTTGGTCGTACGCTTTCGCTTTTATGTGAAATCCGAGCTTTACTGGGATTTGTATCACGAGATTTACGATGAAATTTTGGATGAGTTGAATCGGCAGCAGGTTTCGATTCCGTTCCCAAGGTATGTCCTGGAAGATTACAAACCTCATCATTTGGAAAAAGAAAGTGAAATTTGATTATTGCTCCGTCAGGATGGAACTTTTTTCTTTTTTTGTCGTCTAATGAGTAGGAGGGAAAATGAAGGATGATTTCTTAGAGCGCATCGATGATTATATGATTTATGTCTACAATATCGCCCTAAAAATGTTGGGGGACGAAGATGCAAAAGATGCGGCACAGGATGCGATTATAAAAGCATATCAAAACATTGACACGTTCAGAGGAGAATGCGCGCTCTCCACATGGCTTTACCGGATTACCGTCAATGAATGCAAAGATTTCATAAGGAAAAGAAGGACCTTTATTCCCATCGATGAAATCATCGAATTGGAGGGAGGTGTCCTGCCGGAAGTGGAGCTGGAACGTGTTGAGAATGCGAAATTGCTGGATAAAGCGCTTCAGTACATCAGTGTCGAGAATAGAGAAATTCTGATTCTTAGAGAAATGCTCGGGTATGAGTACAAAGAGATTTCTTCCGAGCTCGGAATCCCGGAAGGTACTGTGAAGTCGCGAATCAATCGTGCGAAGAAAAACTTAAAGAATGCCATCCTGTCACTCACTCTATATGGAGGAACGAAATGAGAATGACCGAAGAAAACAAAAAAAGGTTGGAAGAGCAGTATATTGAAAGACTTTCTGAAAGGGAAGATGAACTGATTCGTTTCATCGACAGCAAAATGAGTGAGCTTCAGCCGCTGCCGGACCATTTCAAAGAGGAACTCCGAGAAAAGATGCAAAACATCGACATGAAAGAAGGAGGTGTCACGATGAAAAGCCATCATCAAAATCAACCGCACGACAAAAAGCAAACGCAAGATAAAAAACCGGGAATAAAGTACTTATACGCCATTGCGGCGGTCCTGTTGTTCGTCTTTATCTCCTATCCGATTCTGCGTGATATGGGAATGGGTTCAAATAAAAGCGCGGAAAGAGATGCGTTGAGAGGACCTGCGTATGACAAAGGCACCGGGATGACGAACATGGGGTTCGAAAACGGAATTGTCAGCTCAGATGACATGGTGACGGACGCTTTACCGAGAAATGAAATCGGGTTGGGAGGAAGTGAAGCCAAAGATGCTCCCGTCAATAAAGATAAAAAAATCATTGAAAATTATACAATTGGAATCCATACGGATCAATTTGACGAGGCGAAGAGACTTCTTGAGGATACTGCCCGCAAAATGGACGGATTCATCTCATCGTTTGAGATTTATACCACCGAGCATCGGGATTCGGGCAGAAAGATTCGCAATGCGACCGTGGTGGTCAAGATTCCGACGGAGAAATCGGCGGAATATCTGGAAATTCTTCACGGAATCGGTGAGATATACGCAGAATCCAAGACCATGGACGATGTGACCAAGGAATATCGGGACATCGAAATTGAAATTCGTAATTACGAAGAGGCGGAGAAGCGTTATCTCGAGTTGTTTAAAAAGGCGGAAAATATCGAGGATATGCTTCTCGTGGAAAATGAGCTCAGCAGGCTCAGGAATCTGATCGATACGAGAAAAGCAATTTTGATGAATTATGATTACAAGGTGATGTACTCGACTTTTTACATCAATCTGAACGAAAAGCTCGACTTGAAGCCTTCCGTGAATGTCGAACCGGGAATGTGGGAGAAGGCGAAAAACGGCTTTATCAAAGGTGTGAATGCCATTATCAGCGGGGCACAGCAGTTCCTGATTTTTATCATATCCATTCTGCCCGCATTGATTCTCGGGACCGTGGTAATTCTGATTGTCTGGATGTTTATCCGGGCGGCAGGGAAAAGAAAGAGAAAGAACGATGCCCTAATGCATCGAACGGAGCAGGAAATTGAAGAACGGGAACCGGGAGATAACAGGAATTCCTGATGACGATAGGAAGGTTTCAAAAAGCTTCCATCCTGAAAAGGGTGGGAGCTTTTTATGTTATAATCTGATTATGAAAAATATAGTATTGATAGACGGTTATTCGCTGATATTTCGGGCATACTATGCCATGCCTTCGCTTGTCTCCTCGGCGGGGACTCCTACGGGAGCGGTGTACGGATTTGCCAATATGTTGATGACGATATTGGAAGCACATCCGGATGCGGTCATCGCCGTCGCTTATGACAGAAGCGAGAAGACATTTCGTCATGAGATGTTTTCCGATTATAAGGGCAATCGCAAGGAGACGGACGAGGATTTGAAGGTGCAGTTCCCCATTGTGCGTGAGATGCTTCAGGCACTGGGAATTCCCGTCATTGAAAAGAGCGGATTTGAGGCGGACGATATAATCGGGACTCTGGCGAAAAAAGTGGCGGATGCCGGCGGAAGCGCATATGTCTACACGGGAGACAAGGATTCCCTACAACTCGTGCAATACGGCATCAAGGTTCACATTACGGTGAAAGGGGTCAGCAATATAGAGGAATACGATGAAGCGAAAGTCTTTGAGAAGATGGGCGTGACATCGTCACAGGTGATTGATTTCAAATCTTTGCGTGGAGATGCCTCCGACAATATTCCGGGAGCAAAAGGAATCGGAGACAAGACGGCGGTCAAACTTCTCGCGGAATACGGGACGACGGAAAACATTATTGCGCATGCGGATGAAATCAAGCCCGCTCGGATTTCTTCGATTATTAAAGAATATGTCGATGTAATTCGCATGTCGAAGACTCTCGCGACCATTATTCTGGATGTGCCGGTTGCCCCGGAAGAGCTTGAAAAGCGTCAGCCCGATGTGCCTGCTGTGAAGACGATGTTCCGCAATTTGGGCTTTGCGTCTCTTTTGAAAAAATTGGATCGTTTGACGGGGAATGCGGAATCCGGAGCGGAAGCGAATCCCGATGTCGATTCGAATCGCGGCGGTGTTGCAAAAACCGAACGGAAATCCGGCGGTAAGACGCAAGGAGAAACATACGGAACGGTCAATTCGTACTCTCCTTTTTTGCCGCAGGATTTTGCTCCGGATACCCAAAAAGCGGAAAAGGCGCAATTTGTCGATGCCTTTGATTTTTCGGAGCCGTTCACCATGGGGATTGCACTGGAAAAAAATCGGGCATGGGGAGCATTTCGCTATGCTTATTTTTACCGGGACGGACAGGTCAAGGTGATTCGAGATGAAAGCGCATTTTTGGCATTGAAGGATGTGCTGGAGAACGCGGAGATTGCCAAGTCGGTCTTTTCATCGAAGGAGCTGTATCTTTACTGTTTTTCACAGGGAATCAGCCTTGCCGGAGTGGTGCTGGATATTGTGATTGCAGCTTATCTGGCAAATCCGGCGAGAAAAGCGTACGGACTGCAGGAGATCGCATCGGACTACGGTCTCTCGGTACAGGAGTCCGGGGCGGGGATGCAGTTGTCTCTCTTGGATTCCTATGACGTCGAAGGGACGGAGAAGGAGGAAGTGCTTGAGCAAGCTGCTGTAACCGCGGCTCTGGCTGAAATTCTGAAGGATGTGCTCGTCGCCGCGGGGCTGAAGACGCTTTACGACGAGGTGGAGCTGCCTCTGGTCAAGGTGCTTGCCGATATTGAATTTACGGGGTTCTCAATCGACGTCGGCGTCCTGCGTGAGATGGAACATCAGCTTGCAGCTAAGATTGCGGAATTGGAGAGGCGGATTCATGAACAGGCGGGAGAAGAATTCAATATTTCGTCCCCGAAACAGCTGGGATACATCCTGTTTGAAAAACTCGGACTGCCGTCGCTGAAGAAGAACAAGACGGGATACTCCACGGACAAGGATGTCTTGGAAAAACTCGGAGAATACTATGAGATTGCAAGGCTGGTCATCGAGTATCGCAGCTATACCAAGCTGAAGTCGAACTATATCGACTCTTTGATTTCTCTTGAGAGAGAGGGGAAAATTCACACCTCGC
Source organism: Bacillota bacterium (assembly GCA_030529205.1). Lineage (GTDB taxonomy): Bacteria > Bacillota > Clostridia > Peptostreptococcales > Acidaminobacteraceae > JAUMXJ01. The sequence goes on from JAUMXJ010000065.1 coordinate 6,215, forward strand.
TCAATCAGACCATTGCAGTGACCGGGCGTCTCAGCTCTACGGAACAGAAACTCCAGAATAATCCGATTCGTATTGAAGAG
>JAUMXJ010000066.1 GCA_030529205.1 Bacillota bacterium
TTAAAATGACGCCCACGGTCTGAAGCCCGATGATGATGGACGTTACAATCAACATGGAGAGAAAAAGAAGCAGCCGGCCGCTCGGAAACCCGATGACATCAGCAAATTCCTTATCAAAGGAAACCACTTTGAATTCTTTCCAGAACAGCAAGACGAGCATCAGCAATGCGACGGAGACGGCAATCATCATCACCACGTCTCCGATCAGGAGAGAGGACACCTGTCCGGAGATAAAGCTGTCAAGCCCCGCCTTGTTTCCGCCCGTCTGTTTATTGACCATGGTGAGAAGCAGTATCCCCAGACCGAAAAAACTGCTGAGCACCGTGGCGAGAATGCTTTCAAAATCCGCACGGGTATTGCGTTTAAAAAAAGAGACGACGAGGATGGAGATAATGCCGGCGATCGTCGCTCCGACGAGCAGAAGAAAAATATTTTTTGTTCCGGTAAGCATAAATGCTATCACCACGCCCGGAAGAACCGAGTGTGAGACAGCATCTCCGATCAGACTTTGCCGGCGCGAGACCGCAAAACATCCGAGCACGCCGCAGACGATTCCGAGAACGGCAGTCCCGACGGCTACGAGTCTGAATGTATAATCGCCGAATATGCGAAAGAATATCGTAAAGTCCATTTATATTCTGATTCCCTCTCCAAAAGCAAGTTTGATTTTTTCTTCGGTAAATGCCGTGGCCGTCGGGCCGTTCGAAATGACCTGCTTTCTGATGATGGTGACCCAGTCGAAATACTCGTTGACCGTGGTCAAATCATGGTGCACGACAATCACGGTGCCGTTTTTGCTTTTGATTTCTTTCATGAGAGAGACGATGGCGTTCTGGGTGCGCGCATCCACACCTTTGAACGGCTCGTCCATAAAGTAGAGCTGTGCATCCTGCGCCAACGCTCTCGCCAGAAAGACGCGCTGTTGTTGTCCGCCGGAGAGCTCGCTGATCTGACGGTCCACATAGGGCGTCATCTCCATTTTTTCAAGAGCTTCCAGCGCGATGGCCTTGTCCGCTTTTCCCGGTCTTTTGAACCATCCGAGATGCCCGTACCGTCCCATCAGGACAATGTCCAGGACGGTAGCGGGGAAATCCCAATCGATGCTGCCGCTCTGCGGAACATAGGCGATTTTGGTGGTCTTCTTCGGAAGTTTTTCAAACCCGAGATCGGGAAAATGAACTTCTCCGGTAATCGGCTTGAGCAGCCCCAGCACCGCTTTGAGCAGGGTCGTCTTGCCCGCTCCGTTCGGCCCGATGATCGCATTCAACGAACCGCCGGGTAGACTGAGGTCGATATCCAACAGGACCGGCACTTGGTTATAAGCCACCGTGAGATCGTGTACAACAACAGCGTTTTTATTCATTTTATTATTGATTTCCTTTGATCAATGCGTCGACAATGGTATCGATGTTCGCTTTAATGGTCAGAATATAGGTTGCGTGACCGCTCGCCTCGTCACCGAGTGAATCCGAGTAAAGCTCTCCGCCGAGTCCCACTTCTTCTCCCTTGGATTTCACGGCATCCTGAAGTGACTGGATGTTCTTGGTAGGAACCGATGTCTCGACAAAAATCGCCTTGATTTTTCTCTCTACGATGAAATCCGCGAGATTGGTCACATCGTTGATTCCCGCTTCCGCGTCCGTACTGATGCCCTGAAGCCCTTTGACCTCAAATCCGTATGCGCGTCCGAAGTAACGGAACGCGTCATGAGCCGTGATGAGGACTCTCTTCGACGATTCCACTTCGTTCGCTCTGTCGGCTACATATTTGTGAAGTTCATCCAACTCTTTTTCATAAGCCGCCAATTTTTCCGCCACTTTCGCCTTGTCGATGCCCTCTACTTGTGAGAACTGATCCGCTACGTACTTGACCGCTTTTTTCCAAAGCTGGACGTCGAACCATACATGCGGGTCGAAAATTTCAGGATTGTCTTCATCTGCAAGCAAGTCCGTATTTTCATACGCTTTTTCCACCACAATAATGGTTTTTCCCTGCTTGGTCAGACCTTCGAAAATATCTCCCATTTTGCCTTCGAGATGAAGTCCGTGATACAGCACAATACTTGCATTCTGCAGTTTTTCTATATCTCCTGCGCTCGCCTTGTATTGGTGCGGGTCGATTCCGACGCCCATGAGCGGAATCACTTCCACCTGATCGCCGACGAGGACTTTCGCCATATCCGCGAGGAACGTCGTCGTCGCAACTACGCTGATCTTTTTCACATCCCCACCCTGTGCGGCGGATGATGTTGTGTTTCCCTGATCCTTCGTTCCGCAAGCTGCCATTCCGAATACGAGCGAAATCACCAGCACCATTGCAAGCACTTTTGCAACCAATCCATGTTTCATGTAATTTGACATATACACTCCTTATTGATAATGTTTCTCAATATTACCACGCGTAAATCGATGATTTCAAGTACTTTTTTTAAAAATTACTACGAAACAATGATATCATAGTTGATTGTTTTTATGAACAGAAGGAGCATGACACTCTTGCAGTCCTCACTCCTATACCGTTTCCCCCTTACTGCATTTTTCTCGAATTGCTTGCAAACACAATATTTTTACTCGAATTTACGGTAATTTCCACGCCGGTCTTGATGAGTTCGGTAGCGCGATACACCCCGACAATACACGGTTTGCTGATGCTGAGTGCGATGACGGCTCCGGTGGAATTGTACCCGCCTTCTTCCACGACGATTGCGCTCGCCTGCTTGATATACGGAATCATGTCGCTGTCGACGGATTTGGCGATGATGATATCGCCCTCGGCGAATCCGTTTTGTTTCAGCTCCTCCGAACAGCTTCCTACAATCGATCTTCCCGACACTTTTCCGGGAACCACGCCCAGGCCCTTAATCAGGACTTCGCCGACCAGCTGCACCTTCATCAAGTTGGTTGCACCGGAGATTCCGACCGGGACTCCGGCGGAGATCACCACGATGTCGCCGTCCGCAATCAAGCCCTTTTCTTTCGAGCTCTCCACGGCAATATCAAAAATTTTGTCGGTGGAATCCGCATCTTCTATCACCATCGGATAGACACCCCAGAGAAGATTGATCCACCTTCGCACCGACTCGGTCGTCGTGCACGCGATGATGGCGGACTTCGGTCTGAGTTTGGATACCTTGCGCGCGGTAAAACCGCTGGAAGTCGCAGTCAAAATTGCGCCGGCATTCAGGTCGAGCGCGGCTCTTGCGGTCGCGTGGCTCACCGCCTCCGTCACACCCTGCTCGACCACACTCTTGATGCGGCTGTCGAGGATATCGTCGTACTTCAATACTTCCTCGGTTGCCATCGCAATCTTCGACATAAAGGTCACCGCTTCCACGGGATAATGCCCGACAGCAGTCTCTCCGGACAGCATCACGGCATCCGTACCGTCGAATATGGCGTTGGCGACATCCGTCGTCTCCGCCCTCGTCGGGCGCGGATTGCGCATCATGGAATCGAGCATCTGCGTCGCCGTGATAACCGGTTTGCCTTCCATATTGCATTTTTCAATAATCTGCTTCTGGACAATCGGCATGATTTCGGTTGAAATCTCAACACCGAGATCCCCTCTCGCGACCATCAGACCGTCCGAAACCCTGAGAATCTCCTCCAGATTGTCGACCCCTTCCTGATTTTCGATTTTGGAGATAATCTTGATATTCCCTCCGCCGTGCTTCTCCAGAATTTTCCTGATTTCCAGCACGTCTTCCGCCTTTCGAATAAACGAAGCCGCGATAAAGTCGAGCTCGTGTTCGACCGCAAAAAGAAGATCCGATTCATCGCGTTCCGTAATCGCGGGAAGATTGATCTTGACTCCGGGAACATTGATTCCCTTATTGTTCTTGATTTCTCCGCCGTTCTGCACCGTGGTATGGATGTGATTCCCCTCCACGGAATCCACGACGAGTTCGATCAAACCGTCGTCGATGAGAATCCGGTCTCCGGATTTCACATCCTTCGGAAGTCCCGCATAGCTGACCTTGGAAATATGTGCATTTCCCACAACCTCCTCCGAGGTGAGCGTAAATTTCTGTCCTCTTTCGAGCATGTAGCTCGGCGCGTCAAATGTTCCCGTCCGGATTTCAGGACCCTTGGTATCGAGCAGAATGGCGACAGGTGCATCCAGCTCCTCTCTGACTTTCTTGATGGTATTGACGCGGACGAGATGTTCCGCATGACTCCCGTGCGAAAAATTGAGCCTTGCCACATTCAGTCCCGCCTTGACCAAGGCTGTGAACATTTCATACGACTCACATGCCGGGCCGATGGTACATACGATTTTTGTCTTTCTAAGCATAATTCCTCTTTCCGGTTTTAAAAATGCCGTTTTTAAAGTGCCGTCTTTCAAGGTATCCCTCACTATTCGTCCTTGATGAAACCCTTGCGGATGTTTTCCTCTATTTTCTCCAGCACATAGGCGTAAATCTCCGCACTGAAGGATTCGATCGGCTCAATCCGCTTCATAATCTGACTTCTCGTCACGCCGAATTCCGACCAGGTTCCGCCGTCATCCGCATAAATATTGCTGAGAACGGGCTGAAGACGGTCGACGGCATTGGCGAAAATCGCTTCTCCGGAAGTCATCTCGTCGAATTCCGTCCACAGATCGCCGATCATCTTCGCGTTTTCCGGACTGAGTTTTTCCTTGATGAGTTCCATCGCCTCGATCTCACGCTCCCGCTTGCCCACGCTTCCGACTTGATCGTAGGCGAACGTGTCTCCGGCGTAAATCTCCACGATATCGTGAATCAACAACATCTTGACGACCTTGTCCATATCCGCGACTTGCCCGTCCTTTTCCCGCACATATTTCCCCAGAAGCATTCCCATTACGGCAATATGCCAGGAATGCTCCGCATCGTTTTCGCGCCTCTTCTCGCCGATAATCCAGGTGCGGCGAAAAATCTTCTTCATTTTCTCGAGTTCGACCATGAACTCCAAATCTTTCATTAATTCCATGCGTATCTCACTGTATTCACTTTTTATACTTTTGCTGTATCTCTTCTCCGTGGTTTGTCACCTTTTTTATCTTCCGTATGCCAGGCTCTCTCTGAGAATGTCCGCAATCGCCGCATGCGTCAGCGTCTTGTAACCGTTGCTGCGAATCAATGCGGAATCGGCGATTTCCTTCACCATGTCCTCGCGCACGCCCAGCTCCCCGACGTTCATCACGACGCCGATCTCGTTCATCCACGCTTCGAGCGCCTTCAGACCTTCACGTGCAATCTCTTCGTCGGTCTTTCCCTCCGGACGGACATTCCACACACTCTCGGCGAATCTCTTGAAGCGATGCAGCCCCGCGTCCATAATATGCCTGAAGTACGGCAGGGTCACACACGCCAGAGTCATCCCGTGCGTCGCATCGGTGTATGCGCTGACGGCGTGTCCGACGGCATGCACCTCCCAGTCCCCGGGCTTGCCCTTGCCGATCAGCGAGTTCAGCGCCCAGGTCGCCGCCCACATGATATTGGAGCGCGCTTCGTAATCGTGCGGATTGACCACGGCGACACGAGCGGCGGCGATCACCGCACGCATCAGGCCCTCCGACAGATAGTCGCTGACGTTCTCGTCATGGCCGGAAAAGTACTGCTCGAAAATATGCGACATAATATCGAAAATCCCCGCCACCATCTGGTACTTCGGCAGACTGTATGTGTAGACCGGGTCCAGAATCGAAAACTTCGGGCACATGATGTCGCCGAGCGAACAACCGAATTTCAGCTTCGCCTCCGTATGCGTGACTACGGAAGTCCCGTTCATCTCGGAGCCCGTTCCCACCATGGTGAGCACTGCTCCGATCGGAATCACCCGCTCAGGCACTTCGTTTCCCGCATAGAACTTCTCCCAAGGGTCGCCTCCGCAGTGCGCCGCAGCCGAAACCGCCTTCGCATAGTCGATGACCGAGCCGCCGCCTACCGCCAGAATCAAGTCCACATCCTGTGTCCGCGCGATTTCCGCACCTTCCAGAACCTTCTTCAGGGTCGGATTCGGCATCACTCCCGCCACCTCGAACACCTGCTTCCCGGCTTTCTCGAGAAACTCCCGAACGGCGTCATATATCCCGTTTTTCTTAATCGAACCTCCGCCATAGCAGAGAAGCACCTTCTCCCCGTACTTCGGCAGCTCTTTTTCCAACGCATTCACCGAATGCTCCCCGAAATAAACCTTTGTCGGCACCGAGTAAACAAAATTCCCCAGCATATTCCCCTGCTTTATGTCAAGTCGTGTATATCAAGTCGTGTAGATGATGT
>JAUMXJ010000067.1:0-1169 GCA_030529205.1 Bacillota bacterium
ATTCCGTCTTTGTTGTTTCTATCAGTCTTTGTTGCTTTCTCCTCTGATATCCAGGACAATTCTGCCCGGCTCTTCCAACCCGTAAGTGGAGACCATGGCCGGTTCGTTCATCGCGATATTGATGACGATTGAAGAATCGGTATCCGCCGTGATGACAATCGATTGCGCCACCGTACTCCAATCTTCCAGAGCATAATTGCTCGTAAACTCCGTGATATTTTCCACTCGAATCTGGACGAGGTATCCTCCGTTCATGATGCTGACCCGGTAAGTGGGAACCTTGTTTCCGAGGAAGTCGAATACAAATCTGTGAAAATAGTGATGGTCGCCCATGCGAATTTTTGTCAACGAATCCGTATCCGTCCCGTTTCCACCGCTCAAACTGCCTGTCTTGGTAAAGTAGCTGTCATCGAATCCGGACGCCTTGCTTGTCTCCGCGGTGGAAGAGGTGGAGGATGTCGTCACGGTTTCGGACGGCGTCGAACGCAATGTACTCTTTTCGGAAGTCGTGGTGACGGTATTGAGGGAGGTTTCGGTGGCTCCGCTCATCGTGTTGCGATTCGGCTGAGACGGTGCCTTCGACATTTGAATCGCAAAATAGATAAGAGTTGCAAGACAGACAATCAGGACGACCATTGCGATTGCGGCAATTTCATCCGTCTTGCTTCTTCTTCTCTTCTCCGGAGCAACCAGCTTGCTCTCGGCGGAATCCAGAGGCAGGCCGAAGAAATTTTCCGCCTCCTCATCAATGCTGACACTGCCCTCGGAGCGCTCGTAAACCGGGATGACCGGAGCCTTCGTGCTGCGTATTTTCTCGGTCGGCTCTTCCTCTTTGAGGGCAGGCGTAATGAGAGGATTTAAAAAGATTTGTGCATTCTCTTTTTTATCACCTCGATCTGTGACATGTGATTTCGGATCCGGGGTTTCGGATTGGTGAGCTTCGTCATCATGATGTTCGTCGTAAAGTCCGTGATGTGCATGCGCGAACATGCCGAATTTCTCCGTGTGTTGGAAATTCGAAGCTTTTTCGATTTGTATATCTTCCGGAATCGGCTCCCAGGAAGAAAGGGACTCCTCTTCCTGTCCCGTTTCTCGCGTCTCCGCTGTCGGTGCCGGTTTTTCCATAAATTGCTGTGCAATACGCTCCGTGTATGTAAACTCCTTATGAG
>JAUMXJ010000067.1:1179-6236 GCA_030529205.1 Bacillota bacterium
TCGCTCGGAGAGGAAACCTCGCTTGGAGACGAAGTCTCGCTCGGCACTTCCGGACTTTGCGTAGGAACCTTAGGAGCAAAGATACCTTTCAGCGCTTCATCCAGAGCGAGGGTATCGTTGTTTGCGCCCTCCATGACTTCCAATTCGGTACCGCAAATCTTACAAGTGCTCGCACTCGCTATATTATGAAAAGAACAATTTGGACACTTCATTCAAACCTCCAATAATACTCCGATTACGCAATCGGAAACTTGATCAAAAAGTCGGCGCCGCCAAGTTTCGATTCCTGCATGAGCTCGATGCTTCCGCCGTGGGCTTTCATCAAATTTTGTGAAATCGCCAGCCCCAACCCGGTGCCGTTGGAATTTTTCTGCACCATGAAGAACGGGTCAAATATTTTATCACGGTATTGTTCCGCGATTCCATCTCCGTCATCACTGATTTTAATCGCATAGTACGACTCATCGATAGCCGTTTCGATGACAATGGTCGATTTAGCATATTTCCGAGAGTTGTTGATGACATTCTCCAAGACCTGCGTCATTCGATACGGATCCGCAAAGACATATGCGCGTACAATCGGATCGACGATGAGGATTTTGGAATCTCGGATTCCGTGTACACAGGAGAGAATCAGTTCGTCGGCAAGTACTTTTTTCGGATAAATTTCGAGTTGATCCAGGTCGTTTTTCGCATATACATCCAGATCATCAATCAACTTGTTGATGAAATTGGCGCGTTCATACATGATATGCAGACTGGTCGCACGATCTCCGACATTGTCTTCCAGTGCTTCGATATGCCCCATGAGCGAAGTCAGAGGCGTTCTCAAATCATGACAAATCGACGCAAGCAGGATTTTTCGCCTTTTCTCCTGTTCGACGGACGGCTTTAATCTCTCGATAATGGAATCATTGATGTCGTTGACATTTTTTTCGATGTATGAGAGTTCAAAGACATAGCCCGGAATGTTGTCGGTCTCGATTTTGGGAGCATTCGCAATCTTGCGGATTCCCGTTCCGATCCGGCGGAGGGAATCGACGAAGAACAGTTTGACGCCTACGACGATGGAAATGGCAAGGATGGTATTTGAAATCCCCACCGTCAGAAGAACGGCAAATTCCGTTTCCAGGAAGACGAGAATGAGCATGGTCACGGACAGCAGAGCGGAAAACAAAATCGCACACATCAATATTGTGTTGATCGGCCAGTATCCCTGAATTCGTTTATCCACTTTTTTCATTGGCAATCCTTCATTTCGTCCGCCCGCGAATCACATAGCCCACGCCGCGAATCGTCTGAATGATTTCCGGCTTGGCGGCATCCGTCTCAATTTTGTCCCGTATTTTTTTGATGTGCACGGTTACGGTGGAAATGTCGCCGAAATCATCCGCTCCCCAGACATTATCAAAGATGCGCTCCCTGCTCATCACCTGGTTGATATTGCCGAGCAGCAGGTGCAAAATATCGAATTCGATTTTGGAAAGCTCTATTTCACGACCTGATTTTGTGACAATTCTGGAAACCGGATTGAGTGTGATGTCCTCAAAGGCGATTTCCCCCGACGGCGTCGTGCCTCCGAGTTCATCGACTCTGCGTAGGAGTGCGCTGATCTTTGCCATCAGGACGCGGGCGCTGAACGGTTTTTCCACATAGTCATCCGCGCCGAGCGCCAGAGAAAGGATTTTGTCGGAATCCTCTTTTTTGGAGCTGACCATGATGATCGGAATTTTGGATTCCGCCCGAATCAGTCTGCAAAGTTCGAATCCGTCGACCCCGGGCAGCATAATATCGAGCAGCGCCATATCCGGATGTTCGCTTGCAAACAGTCGGAGCGCGGCATCTCCCGTCTGTGCTACGACGGGTTTGTATCCGGATGCTTTCAGATAATCCGAGATCAGATTGCTGATGTAGACATCGTCTTCCGCTACAAGAATTTTCTTCATTTTTTAATTCCCAGCAGGCCTCCGCTTTGCAATAAGTTGCTGTCGATGGAGCGAATCACGCGGTTCTTTCGACGGTGCACGCGAAACGCGATCTGCACCAACTCCTCAATCAGCATCTTAAAGCTGACACCGGTCGCCTCCCACAGATAAAATGCGAGAGAACCCGGAATGGTGTTGAGTTCACATACAAACGGCTTGGACGTCGTCTTGTCGACCAGAAAGTCGATGCGAACCACACCGGCACAGTCCAATTGCACAAAGCAGCTGCGCGCGATGTTTTCAATCTGCTTGCGCAGCGCATCCGGAATGTCCGCGGGAATTTGCCTTTTCGCAGAGCTCATTCCCTTATTTCCCCCGCTCGACATATACTTGTCCTCATAGGTCAAAAACTCGCTCTCCGTCATCGGGTGTTCGCATACCGAGAGTTTTTGTTCGGAGCGGTCGCCGAGGACGGAGATATTGATTTCATAGTTATCTTCCAATTTAAATTCGACGATGATTTTCGATGAAAATTTTGCGGCGAATTTGATTCCCTGAATCAGCTCCTCGCGGTTGTTTGCGGATTTCACGCCGACGCTAGAGCCGACATCCGCAGGCTTGATAATCATCGGGTAGATCAGGTCGCGTTCGCATGCGGCGACGATATTGTTCAGGTGCGTATCGACATGCTCCGTAAAGAACCACTTCCCCGGCATTTGCGGAATTCCGGCGGATTTTAAGAGCTGTTTGGTCGCGGATTTGTCCATCGTTGTCGCCGCGGAGAGCGCACCGCATCCGATGTACGGAACGCCGATCAAATCCAACATTCCCTGCAATGTTCCGTCTTCGCCGCCTGTGCCGTGAATAATCGGGAATACGACATCCACTCTCGAGACATTCTCATCAAAGTACGTACGCTTTCCGTTGAGGTCGATCAGTCTGGCGACACCGGCTTTTCCCGAAGGCACGAGGGCTACATTACGGCATTCTTTGAGAAGGGCATGGATGTCCTTGTATTTTTCGATTCGGTCGATATTATCTCCCGTAAACCAATTTCCTTCTTTGGAGACATAGATCGGAATCGCGCGAAAACCCTTCATTTCCGAGATTACCGCGAGCGCCTGCATCGCGGTGATGACGGAGACTTCGTGTTCTACGGATTTTCCGCCGTAGAGAACTGCAATATTAATCATGCAACCTCCTCAAATACGTCAGGCAGGTCATTTTCGATGAGGACAGTATCTCCCGCCTTGCAAATTCTGTGAATCATCTTCAAAGCGTCCCGCATTCCGCTGACAATTGTGACCTTGGACATATCGTAGCCGGAATTTTTTAACCCTTCGTAGATATGAATCGTCCGCTTTTTCGTAACGAGCACGACCTCGTCGCACACCTGTGCAATCTGCTTTCCGAACTCCATGTGAATCTCTTTTTCGTCATCTCCCAGCTCGATCATGCCCGGCGTGATAATGACGCGCTTATCGGTGTCCATCAGAGAAAGTACATCCAGTGCGGCTTTTGCTCCCACCGGATTTGAATTGAAGGCATCCTCCAGGATGGTGATTCCTCTCTCCACTCTGGTGGAAAGGCGGTTTTTGACCGGGACGAGATTCTCCGCAGCGGTCACAATGCTCGTCACCTTCGCACCGAGCGTGAGCGCCATTGCGGCGGAAGCCAGGATATTGAAGATATTGTGTTCACCGAGGAGCGAAGTTTTAACCGGAATGCGGACCACATGTTCGGCATCCCGATTGTCGACGATGACGAAGCGGGATCCGCTTCCCCCGACATGAACTTCCTCCACATACATCGAAGGTGCATACGGAGTCGCCTTGGTCGAGATATAGAGTTTGTGAACACCTTCGGGAACCGCAACTTGCATCATTTTTCGGTCGTCGTAGTTGATGATGGCGGTGGAACCCGGTTTAAGTGCACGATAGACTTCGGATTTTTCCCTGATAATGTTTTCAATCGAGCCGAATGTTTCCAGATGCTGCCCTACAACCGTGGTGATCAGGGATACATCCGGTGTAAGCATCTGTGTGGTCTCGGAGATTTCCCCGATTTTTTTTGCACCCATCTCCGCAATGAATACCTGGGTCGTCGGAATCAGCTCCGCACGAATCACCTTGGTGAGTCCCAGCTTTGTGTTGAAGCTGGACGGAGGCACCACGGTGTTGAAATCGTACTTCAGCATATCGCCGAGTATATTTTTGATGGATGTCTTTCCGAAGCTCCCGGTAATGGCGGCAATTTTCAAAAACGGAGCGTTTTCGACACATTGTTTCGCCTCTCTGTAATACCGGTTGTTGATCGCGCGTTCCATCGGACGATTGACTATATTGGCGAGCAGGAGCATCAGGGGAGCGAAGAGGAATGCAAAACCCATGAAAATCCATATGAACAACAGGCCGAAGTATCCGACCGTGCCGTACAAAATTCCGAAGGAAGCGAGCAAAATCAGGACGGTCACCGTAGCAAGAAGGCGCTTGATGCGCATGGTGTACGCAAGAGGATGCTTCGGTTTAAGTCCCCTGTAAATCAATATCTGGAAGAGAAGATGGACCGCCGCGAACGCCAATGACACATAAAGGCCGATATCGGATATCACAAATGAGACATCGGAAGCGAAGCAGGCGGCGATGAGGGAGCCGTAAAAAAACACGTGATCCCCGTGCAGGCTGGTTATTTTGCTGTGTCTCGCGTATTGCCCCATGTAGTAGCCGAGCTGTTGGAATTCGCGTGTTTCTTCGATGTAACGAAGAATCAATCCGCATATGAGTAAGATGATAATCGCGCAAAGGAATATCATGAAGTCGCCACCTCCGTTTTTCCATGGGTTAAGGATGCTTCGCCCAGATATCGGTCGATATCGCCGACCAGGCCTTCCGCTCCGAAGTCGCGGTCGTATTCCTCCTCTTCGTCGGGCTCGTTACTCGGTTCGGGCTGATAAGCGGGAGCTTTCGGAATTTCGTAGTACGATTTCAATTCATATGATCGGATTACATATGAGCTTGTCGAATCCGATTGACTCTCGGAATCGCTCGTTTCATGCGCGACGCTCTCGGAAGTCGCATTCTCGGAAGTTACAGTCTCGAAAGTCGCGCTCGCAGAGGTCGCACTAACAGAAGG
>JAUMXJ010000068.1 GCA_030529205.1 Bacillota bacterium
CGATGCGAAAGGGTGGGGAACTTGAGGCATATCCGGGCTCTATGGGAACAGGTATCGCCAAGGTCTTCGGACTCACGGCGGCTGCGGTCGGGCTCAATGAGAAAACTCTGGTTTCCCAAGGTAAGAAGGAAGGCGAGGACTTTTATATCGTACAAATTCGTCAGCGTTCTCATGCGTCCTACTATCCGGGGGCAAAAGAAATCGACATTCGGGTGATATTTAATCGAGAAGGGAAAATTTTGGGAGCACAAATCATCGGGGCGGACGGTGTGGATAAGCGTATCGACGTGATTGCGACCGTGATGGCGCTCGGTGGAAATATCGAGTCTCTCAAGAAGTTGGAGTTGTCCTATGCACCTCCGTATTCTTCCGCGAAGGATCCTGTCAATATGGTCGGCTTCGTCGCAGGAAATATCCTCTCCGGCATGGTGAAAATCAGAAGGCCGCTGGAGGCGAAAAAACTTCATGAAGAAGGACAAATCGTGATGCTGGATGTGACGGAAGATTTCGAAAGAGAGCAATGGGCAATGGAGGGCTCCCTGCATATTCCTCACGGTCAGGTGCGCGCGCGACTTTCCGAACTTCCGAAAGATAAGGAAATCTGCATCTACTGCGCCGTCGGTGTGCGTGCGTACAATGTGGCGCGTATTCTCAATCAAAACGGCTTTGAACATGTAACCGTCTGTGCCGGAGGTAGAGGATTCTACCGCTTGGCGTCCTATGGAAAATAAGATTGCCCGAATGGAGGACTTCCTCTCCGCCGCAATTTCGATACGAAATAGAGGAACGAAACCACGAGATGAGGATGGAACTCCGGGGTGCGTACAGTCGTCATAATGAACTGTATCAGAAGCAATATTCTATGAAAGGCGAATTACTTGGCGAACGCCTCGTCGTTCAAAACGCGGCGCTTATGACCTATGCGCCTTTCATTGATCAAGAAAGGAGAAATCATGTCTGTTTTTAAAGTACAAGTGAGCCAGGATGAAAAGCTCAGAATGAAATGTCGAGGCGAGAAGCACGAAATGCTCGTGGACGAGCCGATTTCGGTCGGGGGAACCGATCGGGCGATGAACCCGATGGAAGCCCTTCTCTCCTCATTCGGGGCATGCATGTGCGTGCATGCATGGGCGCTTGCGGAGCGTTTGAATATCAAGTTGAAGAACATCCTGTTTGAATTGGAGGGCGAAACCGGCCCTTGCGAGAAAGTGGGTAAGATTACGCCGGTCGGACTGAAAAAGGTGCACACACACATCACCGTGGATGCGGACAATACGAAAGAAGAAATTGCGGAATTCATCAAAGAAATCGAAGTTCGCTGCCCGATTCGCAACACCTTAATCAACACTGTCGGCTGCACCAGCGACTACGAGATGAAGAACATGTAGCCGTGCGGCACGGAAAATAAGCTGAAAATGCACTGTTTCCGAGAGAAGAATCGCTCTGTGCGGGCGATTCTTTTTGTCGGATAATCGATTCTTCAGCCGACCGTAGGTTGAAGGGATGGGCATCGGATTTGTAATCAAAATTTAATAATCAGCGGTTGACACCGCGAATGCTTGTAACTATAATATTCGGGTATGTTTGCGAAGATGCGTGAAGTTACCGCCTTGGGAGAATTTACGCGGAGCATTGTCCGGACAAGATTCGGGCGACATTTTTGTGTGGCGATACAAAACGAAACACCCGGAGGAGTTGAACCTCGGAATGTCGGAAGCGACACGAAAGTGATTGCATACAAGGAAATTATGCAAATGGAGGCAAAATGGCAAAGGAAAGAATGCGTATCAGACTGAAATCGTTTGATCACAGAACGCTTGATGCGACTGCACGTAAGATTGTTGAAGTGGCAACACTCACAGAGGCTGAGGTATCCGGACCGGTTCCGCTACCTACTGAAAAGGAAATTGTGACAATTCTCAGGTCGCCGTTCAAGCACAAAGACTCGAGAGAGCAATTCGAAGTCAGAACTCATAAGAGACTCATCGACATTCTCTCACCGAACTCCAGAACAGTGGAAGCACTCAAGACTCTTGAGCTCCCGGCTGGTGTAGATATCAATATTAAATTATAAGGCGCTAAGTAATTTTGAAAGTTTGCTTAGAATGATTGCAAGGCAATCCGCTGTAAGAAAACGGAGGAAACATGGTAGGAATTATCGGAAAGAAAATCGGTATGACTCAGGTGTTTGATGCAGACGGCATCGTAACTCCTGTAACCGTAATCGAAGCAACTCCTATGCAGATTACACAGCTCAAGACTGTCGACAATGACGGATATGAAGCTGTACAGGTAGCATCGGGAGAAGTAAAAGAAAACAAAGTAAACAAACCGCTTAAGGGTCATTTCAAAAAAGCTGGCGTCGCTCCAAAGAGGTACATCAAAGAGTTCAGAGTGGACAGTACTTCAGATATGAAATTGGGAGATACCATTGATTTGAGCATTTTCGCAGAAGGCGATATTGTGGATGTCACCGGTATCTCAAAGGGTAAAGGAACAGCAGGTGTTATCAAAAGACACAATCTCTCCAGGGGACCGGAAACTCACGGCTCTAAGTTCCACAGGGGAATCGGTTCGCTCGGCAGCGCGGCAACACCTTCGAGAATTCACAAAGGCATGACGATGCCCGGACGACATGGGCACTCACGTGTCACAGTGCAAAATCTGACTATTGTGAGAGTTGACGCGGAAAGGAATTTGCTCCTCGTCAAGGGTGCGGTACCGGGACCGAGAAAGGGTCAAGTTATTATCAAAAAAGCTATTAAGGGTTCTAAATAAAGGAGGAAGCAGTGCCTAAATTAGATATACTAAATGTTTCAGGTCAGACTGCGGGCAGCATGGAGCTTTCTGAGGAAGTATTCGGAATTGAGCCGAATATCCCGGTTATGCACATGATTGTCAAAAATATTCTGGCGAATAGAAGACAGGGAACTCAATCAGTTTTGACCAGAGCTGATGTGAGCGGTGGCGGAAGAAAGCCATATAGACAAAAAGGAACTGGTCACGCAAGACAGGGTTCAATCACTGCTCCTCATTATGTCGGCGGCGGTGTGTCATTTGCACCGAAACCGCGCAGTTATCGATACACTCTGCCTAAGAGAGTGAGGAGACTCGGAATGTTATCGGCTTTCTCTGCAAAAGTGAAAGACAATGAGATGATGGTCATCGACGAACTCAAACTCGATGCACCGAGCACCAAGAATAACGTACAGATTCTCAACAATGTCGGAATCGGCAATAAGAAAGTGTTGATCGTGACTTCGGATGTCAACCACAATGTGGTGAAATCCGCTAGAAACATCGAAGGTGTAAAAGCTACATTTGTTGGAGAAATCAACGTGTATGATATCCTCAACCACGATATATTCCTCGCTACGAAGAATGCGGTAGAGAAAATTGAGGAGGTATATAAGTAATGAGAACCTCATATGACGTAATCATCAGACCGATTAATACGGAAAGAGCATACAGCGACGCCGCTATGAGAAAGTATACATTCGAAGTTGCAAAGGATGCGGGTAAGCATGAAATCAAGAATGCGATGGAAGAAGTCTTCGGCGTTACTGTAGAAAAAGTTTATACCATGATGGTAAGAGGCAAGAAGAGACGCCTCGGCAGAAATATCGGGACTACAAGAAGCTGGAAGAAAGCGATTGTGAAAGTAACGCCAGAAAGCAAGACAATAGAGTTCTTCGAAGGCGTATAGTGGAGGAGGAATAAATGGGTATTAAAAGTTTTAAGCCGACTTCCCCAGCGATCAGACAGATGACGGTATCTACTTTTGAGGAGATTACAAAAAAAGCTCCTGAAAAATCGCTTGTCACTGCTCTCAAGAAGAATTCGGGAAGAAACAATCAAGGTAGAATTACAGTGAGACACCGCGGCGGCGGCGCGACTGTAAAATATAGAATCATCGATTTCAAGAGAACAAAGGACGACGTTCCCGCAACAGTAGCGGCGATTGAGTACGATCCGAACCGCAGTGCGAATATTGCACTTCTGGTATATGCGGACGGCGAGAAGAGATACATTCTTCATCCGCACGGATTGAAAGTCGGCGACACCGTTATCTCGGGACAGCAGCACGATATCCAGATCGGAAACTGCATGCCGCTTGAGAATATGCCTGTCGGTACACTTGTTCACAATGTCGAGATGAAGCCGGGCAAGGGCGGTCAGCTCATCCGTTCTGCGGGAAACTCCGCACAGCTGATGGCGAAAGAGGGAGCACTTGCACTCCTCAGACTTCCGTCCGGAGAGACAAGATATGTGCCTGTCGTGTGCAGAGCGACAATCGGTCAGGTGGGCAATATCGATCATGAGAACATCACAATCGGTAAGGCCGGCAGATCGAGAAGAATGGGTATCCGCCCTACCGTCAGAGGTTCCGTAATGAACCCGAACGATCACCCACACGGCGGTGGTGAAGGTAAGGCGCCTGTCGGAAGACCGGGACCGGTTACTCCTTGGGGTAAACCTGCACTCGGTTACAAGACAAGGAAGAAGAATAAAGATAGCGACAAGTACATTGTCAGCAGAAGAAAGTAGGGGGAAAGATGAGCAGATCAATAAAGAAAGGGCCTTTCGTGCATAAAGGACTTCTCAGAAAAATCGATCAGATGAACGAGAAAAACGAGAAAAAAGTGCTCAAGGTATGGGCGAGATCTTCTACAATTTTCCCGCAGATGGTCGGACATACAATAGCTGTCTATGACGGAAAGAAACATGTTCCTGTATACATCACAGAGGATATGATCGGACATAAGCTTGGAGAGTTTTCTCCGACAAGGACATTCAGAGGTCACTCTGGAGATAGAAAGAGCAAGTAGGAGAGGATATGGAAGCGAGAGCAATAGCAAAATATGTTAGAATTTCTCCGCGTAAAATGAAGGCGATTGCCGACCTTGTGCGCGGAAGAGATGTGAAAGATGCACAGGCCATACTAAAATTTACACCGAGAAAAGGTGCTGAAATTTTCCTCGATGTTCTAAATTCTGCAGTGGCAAATGCTGAAAACAACCATCATATGGATAAAGGACTTCTATATGTGAAGGAAATTTACGCAAACCAAGGTCCTACCATGAAGAGATACAAAGCGGGTTCAAGAGGTTCAGCTAAACCGATACTCAAGCGCAGCACCCATGTCGGCGTTGTAGTGGCAGAGAAAGAATAGGAGGAACAATGGGTCAGAAAGTAAGTCCACATGGTTTAAGAGTTGGAGTCATTACAGACTGGGATTCAAGATGGTATGCAGGCAAAAAGAACTTCGGTGATTTCCTGGTTGAAGACTTCCAAATTAGAAAATATGTTAAAAAGAGGCTTTATACGGCCGGCGTTTCAAAAATTTATATCGACAGAACCGCTGACGGAAAAATCAACTTAAACATCTTTACCGCAAGACCGGGTATGGTCGTCGGTAAGGGCGGAGAGAATATCAAGATCCTTCGCGAAGAAGTGGAGAAGATGACAGGTAAGCCTGTACAGCTTGATATCTCTGAGGTGGAAGATGTCGATATCGACGCTCAGCTCGTAGCGGAGAACGTTGCAAGCTCGCTTGAAAAACGTATTTCGTTCAGAAGAGCGATGAAACAGGTCATCTCAAGAGCGCAAAAGACAAATAAGATAAAGGGTATCAAAGTTCAGACGTCGGGAAGACTCGGCGGTGCTGAAATCGCGAGAGCTGAAGGTTATTCGGAAGGAATGGTTCCGCTCTCAACACTCAGAGCAAATATCGATTACGGTTTTGCGGAAGCGGATACCACTTACGGAAAATTAGGTGTTAAGGTTTGGATCAACAAGGGTGAAGTACTCCCTGTAGCGGGCGAAGGCAAGACACTTCTCAGAAAAGAAGCGAGAAAAGCCGGAGACAGAAGACAGCAGAGAGGCAGGCGCCCGGAAGGCAGAGGTCCTAGAAAACCGAGAAATAACTAAAGGAGGACGACGCTATGTTGATGCCTAAAAGAGTTAAGAGAAGAAGAGTACATAGAGGCAGAATGACTGGTACTTCTCAGAAGGGAAATGAAGTAACATACGGCGATTACGGCCTTGTTGCAACAGAACCTTCATGGATTACAGCAAACCAGATTGAAGCAGCCAGAATTGCAATAAACAGAAAGATCAAAAGAGGCGGTAAAGTTTGGATTAAAATATTCCCGCACAAGCCGATTACACAGAAGCCTGCCGAAACGCGAATGGGTGCCGGTAAAGGTG